>CAKUYG010000176.1 GCA_934702165.1 uncultured Bacteroidales bacterium
CACCTGGACACCCCACCTGCCCCACACGGCATTCTGAGGCACTTCCCCTTTCCAGGTGTGAGCCTATCTGGCAAAACATGCTCCCACCTGATTTCGCATCCGGGCAATGCGGGAAACTGTATAGCCAGAATTGATTAACTGCGGTTGGCATTTACCAACTTTTTGGTATTGACCATAATAACGCAACAGGGTATTTTTGTTAAAAATACGATCATGAATAAATACTTGAAAGCGGCGTTGTACGCCCTGCTGTTTTATGCCTTCGCATTTCTGGTGGAGTGTCTTGGCTTTATCGGCCCGTTCTTCTGGGTCTATGGTGCGACTTTCGGAGCACTCGTCCTGTGGTTTCCCTACTCAAAACTTTACAAAACTCTGGATTTCGGAGCGGCGCTGCTGCCAGCCATAGTAGTCGTGCTGATCAACGGTGTCATCGGAGAGCTTGATGCCCTGTTCGCCGGGATTGCACTTGGATGTGCGGTGCTCGCCGAACTTGCGAGGAAAGTGTTCAAGAGTGGCGGATACGTGGCAAGTTACACCGTGTTCTCCCTCATCCCGTATGCCTCAACATTGAGGATGTGGATGCTGAGAGATGCTTCTTATCCGATGGCGGTCAATGAGATGGGAGTGGAATATGCCGACAGGCTCATGGCCATCACTCCGGCTTGGGCCTGCCCTCTGACGATAGTTACAACCATGATTGTGGCGGCGCTTGTGGCCTCCGTACCCAAGTTCTGGAACAATGCCTCCCGCCCTTCAGGACGGATGGGCAGGCTGATGATCCGCTTTATGAATTTTTCCCACACCCCTTCAGCGCATTGGAACCTCTCCCAGCTCGCCTGGGGCAAAGACTGGACTGTCCTTGATATCGGATGCGGAGGTGGAGAGAACATCAAACGGCTGTTAAAACTGTGTCCGGAAGGAAAAATCTACGGAGTGGACATCTCAGAGGAATCCGTAAGATATTCGCAGCAAAACAATGGTGATGAGCTCGGAAAACGCTGCTTCATCAGTCAGGCCGGAGCCGACAAACTGCCTTTCGGGGACGGGAGTTTCGATGCAGTGACGGCTTACGAGACTATCTTTTTCTGGCCATCGCTGGACAAATGCCTTTCTGAAATATACCGTGTCCTGAAACCGGGCGGAGTATTCACCTTCGACAGTGGTGTGGTGGACAACAAGACAATGCAATTTTTCGCCTCACGCACCAAGGGAATGCATCTCAGGAGCAAATCAGAATTTGAGAGCCTCCTTGAAAAGGCCGGTTTTTCCCGCACAGAATCTTCTGTGTACAAAGGAGAAAGCATCAATTTCCGCGCTTTCAAAAGCAGGACGGAGCAACTTCCATAGATCCCTGCTACTCCTTCCGGGATTCCCTTTGAAAGTATTCCTCCTCCGCCATTGTTGTCTGCAGAACAGTTGTCTCCAAGCAGCAAAATACATATATTTGCATTGCGCAAATATTCGCAATCTGCTGCGTAAAATGCAAAGAGATGTACAAAAGAGCTGAATACCAGACAATTAAGAGCCGCCTTGAAGAGCCGCGAAAGTTCATTCAAGTCGTGATGGGTGCCCGTCAGATAGGAAAATCCACCGTTGTGAAGCAGGTCTTGAAAGACATTGACCTTCCATATCAGTTTTATTCTGCCGACAATGTTCCGGCTTCAAACACAGCTTGGATTTCAGATTGCTGGGAAGCTGTCCGCAGCCTAAAAAGGAACAACAACTGGGAAAGCGCCATCCTTGTAATAGATGAGATACAGAAGATCGCAAATTGGAGCGAGGCCGTAAAAAAGGAATGGGACGATGACTCCTTCAATGACAGGGACATAAAGGTTCTGCTTCTTGGAAGCAGCCGTGTCATGCTGGAGAAAGGGCTTTCCGAATCATTGGCAGGACGCTTTGAGGAGATAAGGATGAGCCATTGGAGCTATGCCGAAATGCGGGACTGCTTCGGATGGTCGCTTGACCAGTACATATTTTATGGAGGATACCCGGGTGCTGCGTCTCTTATAGATGACGAGGACCGTTTCCAGCAGTATATTCAATCGGCCATCATAGACGCAACTATAAACAAGGACATACTTATGGACACGCCTATCGGGAAACCGGCTCTTCTGCGTCAGACGTTTGAACTTGGAGCTGCCTATTCCGGAGAACTTCTGTCATTGAACAAGATGCTCGGATCATTGCAGGATGCCGGAAACACATCGACACTTTCCGGCTACCTGAATCTTCTGGCTGAAAGCGGCCTGCTGTGCGGGCTTCATAAATACAGCGTTGATATGGCCAGACGGAGAGCCAGCATCCCGAAACTTCAGGTCTACAACAATGCATTGAAGATGGTTTACAGTCCGATGACATTTAATCAGGCCATCATTGACCGCAAGTCGTGGGGACGCACATTAGAGTCCGGAATCGGCGCGCATCTCGTCAGTCAGGCATTTGTCCACCGCTTCGACGTGTTCTATTGGCGCGAGCGCAATGACGAGGTGGATTTCGTACTTCGCAAGAAGAATTCATCAGCGGCGATAGAGGTCAAGAGCAATGCTGAGAAACGCACCGGAGGCTTGGATAAGTTCCGCGAGCTTTTCAGGCCGACATCATCATTCATTGTCGGTGACGGTGGGGTCAAGGCGGAAGAATTCATGACCATGGACTTGATGAAACTGTTTTGAGACTTGACCGGCAGTTGCAAAGGTATTGTGCTACGAAAAACTGTCGTCCGTCCATCTCCAGACAGTCCGCCGAAAACAGTCCGCCGAAGTTTGGGGTGTTTTTCGGGACTTTTACCCCAACCTTACGGAGGCATGGTCGAGCAGCTCATGGATATGTGCACCCCGGTCTTTCCCTGTGGCGCAGACACGCGCCTTGTACCCCAGACCCGCGCCGTACAGAAAACGGCCTCCTGCTGTACGAGAGAACTCCGAAAAGCCGTCCGGTACAGAAAACGGGGGTCTATCTGTACGCGAACCGAGACAGACGCGCCATCGCAGTCTCGACCAGGTAGGAGCCGATTCCGGACTTTCCGCTCCCACCTGGACACCCAACCTGCTCCACACGGCATTCTGAGGCACTTCCCCTTTCCAGGTGTGAGCCTATCTGGCAAAACATGCTCCCACCTGCATAACCTATTCCACCAATCCTTCAACCATCATCTCGCGATGATTGATGAACATCTCAGTGATTCTGTAACTTTCCGTCTCCTCATAATCTACATAGCGGATTCCATAAGAATCAAATTGAATGATGTCGGCATCGGGAATGGCCATCAATATCGGAGAGTGCGTCACGATGATGTACTGAGAACCCTCACGTGCCATTTCTGATATGCGTGAGAATAACGATAACTGCCGCTTGGGAGACAGCGCCGCCTCTGGTTCATCCATCAGGAATATGCCAGTCTTTGTGAAAGCATTGATAAAATTCAAGAAGCTCTCACCGTGGGACTGCTCATGAAGAGTTCGGTCGCCATACATCGGCTTCCCTCCATATTTCTCATATTCAATCGCCTTCGTAGAAACATTATAAAAGCTTTCAGCACGCAAAAAGAATCCGAAGTTCTTGTCACGAATACCACGGACGACCGTAATGGCATCACAGAGTTCAGAGTAATCATCATGGGTGGAAAATTTGTAGTTGAGCGAACCTCCCTCCGGATTAAAACCGTAGGCTATTGCGATGGCTTCCAGCAACGTGGATTTGCCGCTTCCGTTTTCCCCAACAAAGAATGTGACAGATTTACGGAAGATCAATTTCTGCAACAGACAAATGGCCGGAATCTCTTCAAGATACGAACCGACATGGACCTTATCCCAATCAATGTATATGCTGTCAATATACATCAGTGCAATATCTTGATTTCCCGTTTATAGTAACGCCTGTTCAGACAGCGCTCTGCCGTCTTCTCATCGTAATTTCTGCTCCCTTTATCCGCCCAGTACTCTTCTTCCTCTCTTTTGAGTTCAGCAATAAGAGCCTCGGCATCATCTTCGGTGGCACAAATATCAAGATAGTCCCATCGGCGTTCCACACCATCCCCCATCGGATCTTCTTCAAGGGTCAAGATGTAGGCACACTCTCGCCC
>CAKUYG010000177.1 GCA_934702165.1 uncultured Bacteroidales bacterium
TTAACTTTAGATAATGCCAAAAGTAGCACTACAATTACGCGAGCATGACCTTCCGGCGGAAATCCTTGATTTTCAAGCTTGCCGGGACGGTCTCGCCGATGAGCTTGTAGTACGCTTTGACTTTTTTATTGGGTGTTTCTATCAATATTTCGCCATGTTTGTTGCGGAAGCACATGAGGGATTGAGTCTTGCCGGTCACTTCACTGACCGACAATCCGCTTTCGTCCAAGGCCTTACGCATGTTCAGGATGATAATGGTGTTCATCATGTCGCTGAGTATCTTTCCCCGCACGGTGTCTGCGGACCACTTGGACAGCGGCAGCAGCCCGAGGTACTCCTTGCTGGTCTTGATGACACCTTCAATGTCCGTTCTGCCGAAGTATTCTGTGAGCAGGTCGGCAGGCTCGAGTTTCCTGTTGGAAAGCAGCACGAAGTAACCGAAGCGCACGGACATCCAGTCCTTCTCTTTATCCTTCAGGGCGGCATATTCCTCGGGGTGATCAAGCATGTAGTTGCGCTCCCTCTGGAGGGCGTTGTGCTTGTCCACATAGACATAGGCGAAGATCTTCTCACCAAAAAGTTCAATCTCCTTCCTCTTGCCAAAGTAGACATGACCTCCACGGACGAAACGGTATTTCCCTTTGTCAAGGCTGGACTTGAACTCGTGGTAGAGCGTCTTGAACGGGAAGCCCTTCCTTGCCGGCATCCTGCCGATGAGCGACTTTTCGGTGCCGTTGTGAAAGGCGTGTATCACTTCCTTGGATATGTATCCGGCATCCAGCACAAGGGAGTTGATTGTAATGTCAAGGCTTACCGCAACGTCATTCAACACGGTCATTATGGTATTGATGTCAAGGACGTTACCGGGGATGATATCATACCATACGGGGAAACCGGTTTCCTCGTCCAGTACGAGGACAAGCCTGGTCTGTACGGAGGAGGAGTCAACCCCATGACAACTGAGGGCGTTGAACGGGTTGTTGTCAATATCGTTGGGAAGGGGCGTAGAGTCGACGTAGCAGCACTTTCCGAAGTCGGGGCTGGTCTTCCTCATTCTTTCAACAAATGCTTTGAAGAAAGCCAGACGGACGCTATCCTTTCCCATCATGCTGAAGTATGCGGTGTCACAACGGAGAGATGCCGTGGGGATGTCCTCAAGCACATAGGAGGCGAAAGACTTCTCGATGAAGTTATCGCAACTTATGCGGCTTCCGTCGCGAAGGATGCCGTGCAGAATATGACACAAGACGCGTTCCCGTTCAATTTCATCGGGGAATGCAGTCTTCAGCACTTCGGCCATTCCGCTCTTGACAAGAAAGCAAAACAGGAGGTGCGCATCACCGAATACGGTGTGGATTTCGGTGTCAGGAAAAACATCGGCACTTCCGACGGACAGGCGTCCGTCATCGCGGCCGACCTCGTCAAAACTATCGGAGACGGAATCATAGGACACAAGTCCTCTGCTGGGGGAAAGGAATATTCCGGATTTGCCATCCGAAGCCAGCCAGACGACCTTCCCGAGACGTTCGCGTACAATCTGTCTGGAATGGAACTTGCCTCCATCCCTGATGTACTGCGACTCCTTGATAGCCGCACTGCCGCTGAGAATATTCCCGTCACTGTCCCGCACCAGTTTCTGAACCCTTATAAAGGCCATATCGAAATGCTTTATATTGTAGTATTAAGTAGCACTACAAATTTAAGAAACATTTTTGACAATGGCAAACATTTGAACTACAATTTTATTAGGAATCAATTATTTAGCAGATGTGGTCACTCGGCCCGATTGCTGTAGTGCTACTTTTGCACTGAACTAAAGTTTAATCTTCAGGAGCCTTGCGACCTGAGTTTCGAGCCTCGCGGGCAGAATTCACCTCTATTGCTTTTCACAAATCCATTGGCGACGGACACCCCGAATCCTTCAGATCCGGATGTCGTGTATTTCGGTCCGGGAGAGCACAATCCTGAAGGTGGACTCATCTCACTTACAGAGGGACAAACCCTATACATCGCCGGTGGGGCCATAGTCAATGCCGGAGTCGAGGCTCGCGGGAAAAACATCACCATCTGCGGTCACGGTATCCTGGACGGTTCTGACTGGGAGCACAACGCGGGGCCTACCGATTTCATGGTCAACGCCATGGGCTGCAACAACTTCGTAATGCGTGATATCATCGTCAAGGGCTCGTACTATTGGACAATCGTACCGAGAGACTCTGACCGAGTCCTTATCGACCATGTCCGTCTCGCCGGCTCACGTGTCGGCAATGATGACGGTGTGGATCCATGCAACTGCTCCAATGTGACAATCCGCAACTGCTTCTTCCGCACCGATGACGATTCCGTTTCCCCTAAAGGCATTACACGTGCGGGCGGCGAGTCCACATCACTTCCTGTCGAGAATATTGTTGTGGAAAACTGCGTGTTCTGGGTGGACTTCGCGAATGTCTTCCGCATCAACACCGAGAGCAGCTGCCCCGTGACGAGGAACATATCAGTGCGCAACATCGATGTAATACATTTCCCGGACCGTGACCAAGTGCAGATATTCTGGCTCCACCCGACAGGGCAGATGCCGATGGAGAACCTCACATTCGAGAATGTCAAGGTCAACGGGGAGAGGCCATACAACCTCATCAAGATCAATCCGTCGTTCAATCTTGTCGGCACCAGACCGATAGTGGAGCCGACTCCGAACAACATCAAGTACGGGTCAGGACGCAGAGGCATCGGAAGCCGCGGTTATGGTGAATTTGTCGTTGTGCCTTCCTGTGGCCCCTACGTGCACAACGTGACTTTCCGCAACATCACCACCTACGGGACATCATCCAGAAAGAATGAGCGTGGCAATGTGTTCATCAAGGGGCTGGATGAGAAGCATGACGTTTCCAACGTGACATTTGACAATGTCTGGTACTATGACAAAAAGATAGACTAGTCATTGCACGGTCTTCCATTCCCACATGACATCGGCAGGCTTATCTGAAAGCCTGCCGTTCTTTTTTGGGCTACATCAGACCAAGGACTTCATTTTCAGTGAGTCCGGAGTATTTTGCCACGAGCTCCATAGGGACTCCGTCTTCCAGCATCCGTTTGGCGATGGCAGCCTGCTCTTCGGCTTTGCCTCTTGCTTCCCCGATGGCTTCGCCTTCCGCGAGACCTTCCGCTCTACCCTTGTCCATCGCATAGTCGTAGCGCAGTGCCAAATCAAGTTCTGTTATCATGTCTTCTTCGTATAAAATCCTCTTGTCGGCGGAGAAGCCAGCTATCTCACAGGCGTCGGTGACGTCCTCGGCCAGACTGCTGTGACTCAGCTCCTCCGGCAGCTCTTCCATCACTCCGCTGTGGCGGAACAGCCAGAACAGCGCATCCCTGTCGTCCGCGCACTCGGCGGCGCTCTTTGTGAACCTCTCCAACTCCGCAAATATACACAAAATAGTGTCAGGCGCAACTTCTCCCGTGCGGCTCTCGATGAAGCGGTAGCAGGAGACCATGTTGTCGGAGTCCCAGAGGGACTCGTTCTCGTGCGGCAGGGAGTAGTTGAGGATGCCAACAATATAGACCGCCTTCAAATCATCCTTGTATGTCTTCCCTCGCACAAGTCCTGTGTGATATACTCCGGCACCGTAGTAAACGCACCTCTCGAAGAAGGCGTTCTCGGGCTCGCGTTGCATCTCCACTATGAATGTCCTGCCGTCCTCGCCGCGACAAATAAGATCCATCCTCGTGGACTTGCCGTTGAGAAAGTCAGGCCCTGTCTCCCGGTCGAGATATTCGACGATGTCCTTGACCCTCGCCTCCGGCGGCAGCAGGACGTTGAGCAGGCCGATGAGCAGGGCCTTGTTGCTCCTGTCGGCGAACACCGCCTTGAATCCCGCGTCCATCGTCAGGTCCACGTATCGTCCCAGGACTACGGTGGACTTGGCGGCGGTCCTCCTCCTTCCGCCGGCATTCGCGCGTCTGTTTCTGTCTCCGCCCCGGTTCTGGCCCGCGTTCCTACCGCCGCTCATGTCTCCGCTTCCGGC
>CAKUYG010000178.1 GCA_934702165.1 uncultured Bacteroidales bacterium
CAGCTAAGCATCTCCTTGCGGGTGTAGAGGTATCCGGTAGGGTTGTTGGGATTGCAGATGAGTATCGCCTTCGTACGGTCGGTTATCTGCTTCTCGAAGGCCTCCACAGGGGGCAGCCGGAACCCGTCCTCGATGCGGGTCTTGACACTTTTGATGACGGCTCCCACAGAAATCGCGAATGCCATATAGTTGGCATAGAAAGGGTCCGTGACGATGATCTCGTCCCCCGGGTCAAGACAAGCAAGAAAAGCGAACAGCACAGCCTCGGAGCCGCCGGCCGTAATTATTATTTCCTCCGGAGAGAGGTATATGCCGTACTCGGCATAATATTTCACCATCTGGGTGCGAAGTTCCAGCAGACCGTCAGAAGGACTGTACTCCAGGATGTCCCTGTCTATGTGGTGCAGAGCGTCAAGGGCGCACTGCGGTGTCTTGATGTCCGGCTGGCCGATATTGAGATGGTAGACATGTACGCCGTTGCGTTTCGCCTCATCAGCATAAGGGGCGAGCTTGCGGATCGGAGAAAACGGCATGTTCTCCGCCCGGTGTGATATTTCCATTGACATGGTCGGTTACAGTTCAGTGTGTCTCCAAAGATATGAATAATTGTCTGAAAAATCACTATCTTGCGAAATCATTATACTATTCTGAATGAAAACACTGAACAAACTGATCTTGTGCCTTGCGGCCTCAGCCGCAGCAGGCCTCCAGGCAGGAGCGAGAGAACTTGAGATAAACCTCGCCAAGCCTGGCGCCACCATCCAGCCGACCATGTACGGCATCTTCTTCGAAGACATCAATTTCGCCGCAGACGGCGGCCTGTACGCCGAACTGGTCAAGAACCGCTCTTTCGAATTCCCCAATCCCCTTCAGGGATGGAAGAGTTTCGGTAAGGTGGAAGTCCTCGACGACGGCCCGTTTGAACGGAACCCACACTATGTCAGGCTTTCCGACCCGGGACACCGGGACAAATACACCGGACTTGACAACGAAGGATTCTTCGGAATAGGACTCAAGAAAGACGCACAGTACCGCTTCAGCGTATGGGCCCGCGCTCCTTTCGGAGGCGAGGGCAGGATAAGGATTGAATTCGTGAATCCCGCCTCAATGGAGGAGAAGCAGTTCTTCTGCCAGGAACACATAACCATCGACTCACGCGAATGGAAGCAGTACGAGGTGGTGATGACATCCGACAGGACCGACCCGAAGGCCGTCCTCCGCATTTTCGACGAGTCCCCATCCGTGACCATTGACCTTGAACACATCTCCCTCTTCCCGGCAGACACCTGGATGGGGCATCGCAACGGCATGCGCAAAGACCTTGCACAGGCGCTTGCCGACCTGCACCCGGGAGTATTCCGCTTCCCTGGAGGATGCATAGTCGAAGGAACAGACCTTGCCACCCGATACAACTGGAAGAACTCCGTCGGGCCGGTGGAAAACCGCCCGCTCAACGAGAACCGCTGGCAATACACCTTCCCGCACCGTTTCTACCCGGACTACTACCAGAGCTACGGGCTGGGCTTCTATGAGTTCTTCCTGCTCAGCGAGGAGATCGGCAGCGAACCGCTCCCTATCCTGAGTTGCGGGCTTGCCTGCCAGTTCCAGAACAGCGACGAGAGCGCCCATGTGCCTGTGGACCAGCTCCAGCCATATATAGATGATGCACTTGACCTCATAGAGTTCGCCAACGGCGGGACCGACACCGAATGGG
Source organism: uncultured Bacteroidales bacterium (assembly GCA_934702165.1). Taxonomy (GTDB): domain Bacteria; phylum Bacteroidota; class Bacteroidia; order Bacteroidales; family UBA932; genus Cryptobacteroides. The sequence goes on from CAKUYG010000178.1 coordinate 1,715, forward strand.
GAGCCCTGCGCGCAAGCATGGGTCATCCGGAACCGTTCGGGCTCAAATTCATCGGCATCGGCAACGAACAGTGGGGCGAGGAATACCCTGCAAGGCTCGAACCTTTCGTCAAGGCCATCAGGTCCAAGTATCCAGAAATCAAGATCGTAGGCTCATCCGGACCAAATTCCGAGGGCGAGCAGTTCGACTACCTCTGGCCAGAGATGCGCCGCCTGAAAGCCGACCTCGTGGACGAGCATTTCTACCGCCCGTACGAGTGGTTTCTAAGCCAGGGGGCACGCTACGACAACTACGACCGCAAAGGTCCTAAGGTTTTCGCCGGCGAGTATGCCTGCCATGCCAACGGCCGCAAATACAACCATTTCTATGCATCCCTGCTGGAGGCGGCATTCATGACAGGACTTGAAAGGAACGCCGACATCGTGCAGATGGCCACCTATGCCCCTCTCTTCGCACATGTCGAAGGCTGGCAGTGGAGGCCGGACCTGATCTGGTACGACAACCTCCGCTCTTTCCGCACCGCAAGCTGGCACGTACAGCAGATGTACTCAGAATACAAAGGAGAGCGTGTCCTCAAGACCGTATCCGACGGCACGCCGCTATGCGGCGCCGAAGGCCAGGACGGACTCTTCGCCAGTGCCGTGCTCGATGGGGACAAGGTCTATGTAAAGATAGTGAACACGACTCCGGACGAGCAGAGCATTTCCTTGAAATTCAACGGATTGAAAAGAAAGCAGAAAATAGAGGCCGAGAAGAGGGTGAACCTCCATTCTTACGACCTCTACGAAGACAACAGCCTTGATGACCCGGATGCTTTCGAGCCTTACACTGAAGGGTTCGACTTCTCGGACGGCAGTGTGGCGGCTGAGCCTTACAGTTTCTCAATCTACTGTTTCAGGCTTGTCAGATAACTTCTCCAGCGATGGGTTGAAGCCCTTATAGCCTTGAGCCTCAACGGAGCGGGCGATGTCTTGGATAAGTGACCAGTAAGCATCCCTGTCGAAGGATCCGCCACCGCTCCATAGGACCTCGAAAGACATTCCGCAGTACTTGAAGAGCCATCCGCTCTCATGGAAAGCGTTGCGCAGATAGAAGCCTTTGCGGCGGACTCTCTGCGCAGCGTTTTTTACTTGAGGATCAAGCGGTTCGATGTCAAGCACGACCTGTCTTCCCGGATAAGCCCCACGAATGAGCTGGAGTGCCCTGGTGCCGCAGCCGCCTGCACGGCAGGAGCTGTCTATGGCAAGAAAGAAAACATATACGCTGCGTTCACCTTTGTATACAGAGGTGAAACCCCTGTATGAGTCCCCCTCACAGAGAGCCCACAGATCAAGTTCACCCTTGTCGCACATGTCAGCCTGTACTTCCACCGGGAGTTGTTCCTCCGGGGGAAACGCCTCCAGATTGGTGCGTCCTATCATATCAAGGTACGGACTTCCCGTACCGGCCTTTACAAGTCTCATAATGAAATAAGGTATTTCGCAGCGCTCGTCCCGGCCAATGCGCCCGTAGAGAATGCTGTCTGCAGATTGTACCCTCCGGTGTCCGAGTCGATATCCAGCATCTCCCCGCACATATACAGGCCGGGGACAAGTCTGGAAGCCATCGTCTTGGGCACCACCGAATCGGCCGAGACGCCTCCGGCGGTCACCACAGCCCTTTCATAACCCACATACCCGGCAATTTCAAACTTCCATGATTTCAAGGCTTTTGCTATGGTAGGCAGGTTCACCCAGACCTTGGTGGCAGTGCGGGAACGGCGCTCAAGAGTCATTATTCCTGGATTCATCTCCGCGAATGCGGGGATCAGATCCCAAGGCATCAGTTTCCCGAGGAGAATACGGCACTTCTCCTTTTCCCGCAGCCGCGCGGAACGCGGGTCCCTGTCTACCTCGGCCCAGATCTGCTTCACCCTCTCCGTCAGTTCGGTGAGGGAAACCCCAGGTTTGAGGTCAAGCACGAGCGAAACCGTGGCACCGTTGATCATGGATTTGACAGCTTTGCGGCTGAGCTGGAATCCGAGCGGCCCTTCAAGCCCCCCGTCAGTAAAATCAATATCACCGAATCCCGAGTCGGCCTCCGTCCCCCCTACCATGAGAGAGAGCGATATATTTTTAAGATGGACCCCGCAGAGTTTCTCACCAAGAGGAGCAAGAGGCATACTCCTGTCAATATGCAGGCTTTTGTCCGTCACCATCTTATAGCCTTTTGGAACGATGGCCGTAAGAGACGGAAACGTGGAATTGACCTTATGCCCCATCTCCCCAGCCCAGCGCATACCGTCTCCGGTAGAACCT
>CAKUYG010000179.1 GCA_934702165.1 uncultured Bacteroidales bacterium
TTCATGTCCAGAGACAAGTATTCCTGATGGAGCGGATAGATGAACCCCTGTCCCTATCAGTAAAGAGTCCGCACAGAAGAACTGGCCGCAGCCATGAAAACCATCCTCTATTGTTATTGTTCGGGCAAAGAGCAGTATTCCGTCCAAATGCGAGTTGGCACTGATCGTCAACTTGTCTCCGTATAAAATCTGGTTGCCACCCAAATGATAAACCTTGTCGGAGTTTTTTCCGTATAAAAAAACTGTCGGGGCTGAGTGGTCCACGTATTCAGCCTGACTGTTCCTGAAATACCACGCCTGTGAGATGCTATCACGATAACATCGGATACTCTTTAGATAAGACAAATCAATGACCGGGAGCTGTGCCGAAGAGATTCGCAAGGCGGATTCCTCAACATAGTCACCAGAGAAGTTTTCCCCAGAAAGTCCGGTGTAATTGATACCGCTTGGAGGTATATAAGCACGTCCATCTATCCTCGTATTCCCTGACAACGATAGCGGACGGGCTCTGTCACGAACCCAGATTGCCGCGTCCAAATCCGTCTCTCGGGCTTTCCCGCAAACCACGGTGTGAGATAATGGCAAATAATCCGATTTTGCTGTCAGCACCTCATATAGTCCCCAATCCTTTCTGGTAAGGACAACATGTGATTCGGACATATCAAAGAGTTTGACACGCACCATATCACCCTGCCCATAAAACATGTTGCTGTCGATACAATAACGAGCGACAGCGGAGTGAAGATCCAATATCCGCTGTTTCCGTGTATGGTATGCTTGATACTCTTGACGCTCCAAATCGGCCAGAGACAAGGCGAACAGGACAAGCAAAGAGACGAGGACGGAAACTACCATGACCACTGGAAGGGAAAAAGCCCAGATGCGTTTATTCATTGAGTGTCAATTGAATTAAATCAATATCGAGAGAAACCAGCGGTTCTTGTCCGGATTTATGGGAGAAACGTAACATCGCGTATCCGATGTCTGGCTCTCTCTCCAATGAATTGACGAGTTTAAGCAGTGGGATAAATGGCCCTTTCATAAGCAAATGACATCGACATAAAGATACCGGCCCCTCGACTCTGTCACATGAAGGTGCAAAAGAAACAATCTCGCACCCATCTGAAGTTGCTGCATTCAAGTGTTCTTTGAACAGGTAGTCTCCTGTCAACAGGTTTTCCTGATTGATAGCAAACCTGTCATCTTCAGGAAGCAGAGCAGGTGAGCTTCCCTTTTTCAACTCCTTAAGTTCTCTATAATGCGAAACAGTATTCCGTATTGTTGTCAACCAAAGAAATAATGGCAACAAAACAAGTAGAGAAAGTAGTTTCACCCATATAAAACTGTTCTTCTTCATTGTCTTATCAGAAAATCAAAATAATAGTTAGAGTCATTGATTCTGGCCTCCAGTGATTTGATTTCAACGGTGTTAGATATTCCCTTCAGCAACTCTGAGTAGAGCAATATCTTTGATACGTCCGATGCTGACCCTGACACCTTAATTGCATGTTCCTTTGTGCGTTCCATCAGGTAAAGCCGTACTCCATCCGGCATTAATGAGGCGATTCTATCAAACGCAACAGATGATTTGGGGAGAATGAGCCCTTGGTAGTCGGCTATCATTTTCTCCTTTTGCGTGACAATCTCATGGTGGTTTCTATGTTGAGCCTCACTCTGTCGTTTAAGCTGTTGTTCAACATTCAACGCCTCTCCTATATGAGATGATACAATGAAATTGGTCACAAGCACAAGCAACCAGAACAATAGAACAGGAAGCCTGATTTTACGATACAAACTTCTCATCAGGAATTCACACAATGGCTTGGATGAGACCATTTTCTTCACATCGGAAAATTCTTCTCTCAATCGCCGAGCCACACCACGGGATTCTTCCTCTGTTGCCCCTATGACTATCCCTGAAATATAACAATCGACAAGCTGCGTCTTTACCGGTTCCAAGGCAGCAGAAGGAATGTAACAAACATGGTCATTGTATTCAGTCCACATCAGTGAGCCGCTCATTTTAAGTCTGGACATAAAAGGATCGTTGTCCCCAATTTGCCGAGATGTTACTTCAGAGCCACTTACAGAAAGAACGACAACACCAGTAACCGCCTTAACCTCGGATACTTTGTCGGGATTGTCAAGACGAATTTCAATCACTTCGGGGCGCATCCCACTCATAACATAATTGTAGGTTTTATGAATACATTCAGTTTCTGCACTTCCCGTGTTTTCGTTACATTTCCGCAGAATAGACGCAGGACAGGCACACGGGCAATCCACGGAAGCCCTGAACTTGAATCCTCGGTGAGATTCTTCTCAATTCCACCAAGCAGAATCATCTCCCCATCTTTTACTTTGACGATAGAATTGAAACTTCGTCTTGTCATTCCCGGAGGAGCTGTAAGATCTCCAGTGTCCCTTTCAGTGAATTCATCCTGTCCGAGTTCAATGCGGATAGTGATGGTGCTGTCGGCGCTTACAATCGGTGTCATGTCCAAAACGAACGATGCCTCAACGTTCTTCCATATATATGATTCTGACTGAAGAGGGTTTTGTGTACCGATAATGTTTACTTGGCTTTCACGATAATACTTTACCTCTCCACTTTTCAGGACAGCCTTATGACCATTCAGAGTAGAGAGTTTCGGAGTCGAACGAAGAGTTATCTCCCCGTCCTCTTCCAACAGTTTTAGATCTGCGTAGAAGTTTGGGCCGACATTACCGAGGTTGACAAGTCCCAGACCGTTAAACGCATTTAAAAGCTGGTTGATTTTTCCAGCCCCAAGAGATACGTCAATTCCAGGCGAGAGTGTCCCGTATGAATTGGATGTCGCCTCGCCATCTTTGCCCAATTTAACTCCTGTGCTGCGGCTTTTCCGATTCGTAGCGTCAACAATCATAACATCAATGGATATTAGAGGAACACTTTTGTCTATGCTCTCCAGAAAAACTTCTACCGCTTCCACATCAGTTTGATTCCCGCTGAGCACCAGACTGTTGAGATCCGAGAACAACTTGATTTCAATATCTTTTTTCGGAGCGGAAGGGATTATCTCTACTACATCATCTATCGTGCGGAACCGCATAGGAAACTGGCGGACACAGAACATCGGCTGTGGCGCAAGTGTGTTTTCGTCGGGGAAGAATGACTGCCCGCCTCGCCCCTTTTCTCCAATCATCCAGTAGCCTGATTCCGATTGCTCACATCGCAGACCATTGGCGGCGGATATATTGTCCATCATTTGAGAAAGAGACATGCCTGTACCAAAACCCGAAACTGTCCGCGTCGCAAGAGAAGGTTCATATACAATATTACACCCCGTTTCGACAATCAATCTTCTGACCAGAACATCCATAGGACAATTGAAAAAATCCATTTTATATAGGCCGGAAGAATCACGAGCAACGGTCAATGGGGGTATAGGCGTAAGTTCATGCAAGGGGCTTATTGTTATAATCCCGGCTCTGTCCACAGTCAAATCTAGATTTCCTTCCCTGCAACATAATAAAAGGAACTCTTTTAAGGGCACCTGCTCTAAATTGCAGGTTATCGAATGCTTATGCTTATCCAGCTCTAGATTGATATTGAGCCTGTTACCAATGGCGACCGTTTTCAACAAATCAGCAATTTGGAAATTAGTCACGGAAACATCAATCGGTTCTTGAAGGGCGACATGGCGAACAGAGAGAGAATCCAATGCCATTTGCAGTGACCTGATTCGTTCTGATTCCTGTGCCAGCATAGGCAAGCCGAAAAACGTCACTGAAACAAAAGATATAATAATTTGTCTTATCATTGCTCAATTATTCAAAAAAGGAAGAATGTCGTCCTGCGAAATAAGGCCTTCTATTAGGAGTGAAATGGCGGAGTCTCGTAAAGTCTTGATTTTGTGTCGTGACTTGAACTGAAAAAAGTTGACACTATACGGGGACAAAAAAGTATAGTGAAAATGGAAATAAGGACCAAGACCAA
>CAKUYG010000180.1 GCA_934702165.1 uncultured Bacteroidales bacterium
TTTACTTGTCATAATTAATTGTATATGGGCGAGAGGCACCCGAATCAAAAACAGAAAAACAAATATAATGACATTTTGTTATTTTTGCACCTTGTATGGACAACAGAATCAGCCGGGATGCGGTCGAGTCAGCCTACTGCATCTTCCACCAGAAATACAGGGTCTACGAGTATTCCACCAGCCCTTCACAGCGGGACGCGATAGAATCGGCCGTGGCCTCTTATGCGATGGAAATGAACAGAGACCTCTATCGCACGCTTTCCGGCGGGAAAGAAGGCTTCCTCATGGAGCATACCAGTTTCGCCCATGACCTGAAGTCCGCCATAGACCAACTCGAAAAAATGATGCAAGATGGATCATCTGCCACAGAATGACATGCCGATGCTCGTATCGGCGATCAATTTCCTCCTGAGGGACAACATGTTCGACAGCCTCGATGCTGTCTGCGACTACTACCACGAAGACAAGGCCGCCCTCGAAGCGAAACTCAAGGCAGCAGGCTACACATATTCCGAAGAACAGAAGAGATTTATCTGATCCTTTCGAGCAAGATACAGTCGATTGGGGGCATCAGGGTGAGAGGGCTGTAGAGCCTGATGGTGTTCAACCCCTTATTGAGAGTTATTACAAATTCGGCTGTCTTCAGAGGGGCGGTTTTCTCGTCCTGACGCAGCAGGCCTGTCTTGAATGAACCGGCCACCTCCCCGTTCACCTCAAGAGTGGACATAAGGCGTTGTGACTCCTGATAACGGATGCTTATCTTGTATTTACCACCCCTGTCGCTCCAGACTCCAGGCCAGACTATGGTGTTGTCCATGTCGCCACCTGTATTGGATACGCACACTCCACCGCTGGCGCCGGCGACCTCCATGTGTCTCACCGGAAGTTTGCGTTTGCCAAGATCGCTGAATGCCGGGAGATATGCCCACTCGGCCTCATAGCGTACCGGTTCCAGACGCTTTGCGGCAGTGACCTTCATCACTTTGATTCCATGCGGCGGAACCGTGGCCTCGATGAGTCCTCCCATTACCGGCACGTTTTCGCGTCTTATCACGTCCCTTGCCACAGCTTTGCCGGAGAGTTCAAGTTCCGTAAGCGGAACACGGAACGCGATGGCAGTGTCGGAAGGGTTGTACAGAGCCACGGCACGTGTGAGTCCGCGTCTGTCCATAAGGTCTTTAACCAGCACATAGCCTTCTCCCTGCCTTGCAGCGACATGTGCCTGAAGGCCGAGACGGTCCTGGTCGATGGAGACGAGCTCTCCGTTTTTGAGCAGGTCAAGCGAACTCTCCGAAAGGCTGTTGAGATCGCACCCTATCAGGAGCGGCGAACTCATCATGCACCACATGCCGAAATGAGTCTCTTCTTCCGTGCGGCTGAGCCCGCGGCCGATTTCGAGCATGTCCATGTCGTTGTAGTGACCTCCGGTGGCAAATGCCGAGAGATACATATTCTTTTCTATGATATGCCTGACCGACTCCCAGCGGGGACGGATATCGCTGCTTATCCTCCATGAAGTGGCCAGATCCGCCGCCCAAATGCCCGGGAAAGCCCAGCGGCAGATGTTGATTGACACGGGGTGGTCTGCCGTGCGGTGGATGGCATCGCATATCTCGGTGTACCGCTCCTTTTCGTCGAGGTCAAGCCATGTCCCCGCTCCGCAGTAGTCTATCTTGATGAAATCAAAACCCCAGTCGTTGAAGTAGAGTCCGGCATCCTGCTCTTCATGGCCGTAGAGTCCCGCTCCGAATCCGTTTTCGTCATTGTCATATTTGGATCCGCAGGTATTGGCTCCGGCATCAGAATAGATCCCGGCCTTCAGGCCCTTGCTGTGAATGTAGTCAGCCACGGTTTTCATGCCCTTCGGGAAGCGCTCCGGGTGCGGGTGCATCAGTCCGGTGGAATCTCGCCATCCGAAAAAACCGTCATCGATGTTGACATGGTCGTACCCGAGTTCACGCAGCCCAAGTCTCATCAGGGCATCGGCCTGGGTGCGGATTAGCGAATCGGAAATGTTGACGTGATACGTGTTCCAGGAACTCCAGCCCATGACAGGAGGTGCAAAACCGCCCTCCTGCGCCATAAGGGATGCCACGCACATGAACGTGGCGAGTGATGTGATGATGGCTTTCATATTTCTTTCTTTGACATTCGCTTTATACTCTCCGGTATCGCCGTGTCCAGCCTCTCCGCAAGTTCGGCTTCCACCAGGGCGGCGATTTCCCGGCGGCGCCGGGCCTGTTCCATGGCGAACTGCCGGTCAGCCCGGCGGCGACTGCGATACCGTTCCCATTTTGACATGTTCTGCTTCAGCTCTGATTCAATCCGATCCAAAGTCTTTTCGAGCTGGGCTTTGCCCAACTCACATTCCCAGACCGTGACGGTACTCCAGCCGATGGATTCGAGCCTCTGAGCATCAAGCAGATCCCTGGCCCTGTTGCGCTCCACCTTCTCCTTCCAAAAAGCGGTGTTGGTCTTGGGTACGGTGTAGCTCCGGCAGCCATGGTGGCCGTGCCAGAAGCAGCCGTTCACGAAAACGGCAGTCCGGTATTTGGGAAGAACTATGTCCGGTGTGCCCGGAAGCGAGCGCACATTCACCCGAAAGCGGTATCCTCTACGCCACAGTCCACGTCTGACCGCCAGCTCAGGACGAGTGTCCTTGCTGCGGATGTGCGACATGCAGTCATGCCGCTGCTGTGGGGTGAACCTGTCTGGCATCTGCTTGATGGATAATCGGACTGCTGCAATAATCAAGCCGTGTGCACAGGAGCAAAGAGGTTATAGAAAAATCCGGCATATTCGCTAGAACCTGGCTGCAAAAAGAGCCCAGGGCATCACTATTCAGTCCAGATTATAGAACTTTTAGCCGGATCCACTCTAACCCGGCCGTATGCTTGTTGCTTGCCTGACCACTAACCTGGCCGTATGCCTGCTGCAGAATCTTCCGGGCATAGGGCCTGAATGGACAAAAAGAACGGCCTGAAGGATACAGAATCATCAGAAAGTCCCTAACTTCGCATCCGATTATGGAGAATAAGCCTGACAGAATACTGGTCCGCGGAGCGCGGGTCCACAATCTTAAAAACATCGACGTAGACGTCCCCCTCGGGGAAATAGTCGGGATAGCCGGAGTGTCCGGCTCCGGAAAATCTTCGCTTTCGCTCGGCGTTCTATACGCTGAAGGGTCGCGCCGCTACCTTGAGTCCCTCTCCACCTACACCCGTCGCCGCATGACCCAGGCTCCAAAGGCTGATGTAGATGAGGTCCTGTACGTCCCTGCTGCACTTGCTCTGCACCAGAGGCCGGGCATCCCCGGGATCAGGAGCACCTTCGGTACCGGCACCGAGCTTCTCAACAGTCTCAGGCTTATGTTTTCCCGCCTCGCAAGTCACCGTTGTCCCAACGGGCATTACCTTCCTCCTACCCTGCTGGTCGCTGCCGGCAAAGAGTTGGTCTGCCCGGAGTGCGGAGCCCGTTTCTATGCCCCGTCCGCCGAGGAACTCTCCTTCAACGGGCAGGGAGCCTGCCGCAAGTGCGACGGCACCGGGACAGTGCGCACCGTGGATGAATCGACCCTCATCCAGGACGAGAACCTAACCATCGACCAGGGTGCCGTAGCCCCGTGGAACACGCTCATGTGGTCGCTTATGAAAGACGTCTGCCGCGCCATGGGAGTGCGCACCGACGTCCCGTACAAAGACCTGACAGACAAAGAAAAAGACATAGTCCTGCACGGGCCGGCAGTCAAAAAGCACATCCTCTACAAGGCCAAAGGATCCAACGATGCCGCCGAGCTTGACTTCACCTATTACAGCGCCACCTACACAGTGGAAAACGCCCTTGCAAAGGTCAAAGATGAGAAGGGCATGAAGCGCGTGGAACGTTTCCTGAAGACCGGCATCTGCCCCGACTGCCACGGTACAAGGCTCTCGGAGGCCGCACGCGCCCCGCTC
>CAKUYG010000181.1 GCA_934702165.1 uncultured Bacteroidales bacterium
ACAGGTACCAGAACCTGCGCTACTCCTGCATGACCCGCAACCGCGACAACAACGGTGACGGGGTTATCGACCGCGATGAGATCCGCTGGTACACCGCTTCCATCAATCAGCTCATAGGCCTATATATCGGTGACGGTCTCGTTGCCCCTAAATCACGGCTCTACAACCGAAGTGCAGAAGATCAGGCCAGCACCACTCCGTCAGACTGGATGCAGCATGTGGCTTCGTCCACTGCCTACGTCGATATCAATGGCAATTACACAGGCTACCCTACAATCGTCTGGGCGGAGGAAGGCATCGCGACCGGTTCAGGCGGAGACGACCAAGAAGGGGCTGGCTCCCAAATGACAATCCGCTGCGTCCGTAATCTCGGAATTGCCACCGATGCCGGTCTTACTGTTGAACCTCAGGATTATATCCAACAATCCGAAGACAAGTTGACTTTCACCAACACATACCTTAACCCCGCTGCCCTCCGCTACTACACCTCGCGCGAACTGGACCTGCACAACCAGAACGCCGAAGAGAACCGCCTCTATAAGAAGTTCGAGGTTTACTCTTCAACGACAAAATATGGCTCGGACGTCGGATTCGAGGCCTTCAACAACAACGTGACCGCCGCCATCGACAAGGGCGAGGACAACCCATATTGTCCTGCAGGATACCGACTACCGAACCAACGGGAGCTTGCGATAATGAAGTATTATGGTGTTCCCGACATCGGTTCCGTCATGTCCCGCACCGGCTATTCATTCGGAAATATAGACGGGATTGGTAACAGCAAAACCGACAAAGCCGGATTTCTCTATAAAGACGGTAATATAACTCTGTGGACCACTGTCACCACCAACGCAGCCCGCTGTGTCCGCGACATCCGCACCGACTGAGCCACATACTCTCTCCCCTCGACCCTCCGTTCCCCTTTCTCCCTTACCCTTCACACACTCTCTCCCCGTGCGCACCAGAGGCCTTTTCACGCACGGCATTGACTTCGTGCGCACGGAACGGAGGTGGCTGGGGCTCAACACAAAAGCCAGCCTTGCGCGCCGCGTTACTTGTTAATATATTTTAAGAACCTCCACGAAAAAACTTTTGCAGTTTTCATAAATACTCCTTAATTTTGCAGCATTCGGCCTTATAGCGAGCCTGCAACTAACCCACGCCCGCACAGCCGGACACACAACCATAATTAAAACCAATAACACAACAGCTATCCTATGATGATGAAAAAACATCTTAGAGCAACTGCTATCGCAATTCTTTCCCTACTACTGATGGGCAGTACTGCGTTCGCACAGCAAAAGGTCTCTGGAACAGTCAAGGATGCCAAAGGTGAGGCGGTCATCGGAGCCTCCGTTTCCGTGAAGGGAACCACCAACGGAACCATGACCGACATCGACGGCAAATGGACTCTTTCAGCACCTGCAAAATCGACACTTGTAGCCTCCTGCATCGGCTACGCCGACATGGAGATAACCCTCGGTGCCGGGCAGAAGACAGCCGACTTCGTCCTTGAAGAGGATTCCGAGTTCCTCGAAGACGCGGTCGTCATCGGTTACGGCGGCATCATGTCCCGCCGCGACCTCACAGGTTCCGTAGGTTCAGTCTCCGGCACCAAACTGGCCGCAGTGCCTGTCACATCCGCCGCTGTGGCCCTCCAGGGCAAGGTGGCCGGCGTACAGGTGACCACCGTAGACGGCGCCCCGGGAGCGGACATCAACATCCGCGTGCGCGGCGGCACCTCCGTCACCCAAAGCAACGATCCTCTATATATCGTGGACGGTTTCCAGACAGACAATATCAACGACATCCCCCCTACCGACATCGCTTCCATCGACATCCTGAAGGACGCCTCCCTTACCGCCATCTACGGCGCCCGTGGAGGCAACGGCGTAGTCGTCGTGACCACCAAGGCCGCACGCGCCGGTAAGGTGCAGGTCGGGTTCAATTCCCAGGTCTCCGTGAGCAAGCTTTCCAAGAAACTCGACCTGATGGACACCTACAACTTCGTACGCTACCAGTACGACTGGGCGGCAGCAGGCGGCAACCGAAGCTCAGCTGCGCAGTATTTCCGTGCCAACTTCGGCAACCCGATGGACCTGGATGTATACAAGAGGGCCCCTACCCACGACTGGCAGGACGAGGTGATGGGCGAGACTCCGCTCAACTACTCCACCAACGTCACGGTCGGAGGCGGTACAGACAAGCTCCGCTTCAACATCTCCCTCACCCAGTCCGAGGACAAGGGTATCATCCTCGGTTCCGGCGTACGCCGCACCAACCTCAATATGAAGTTCAGCGCGGCTCTCACCGACAAACTGACCCTCAACTTCAACCCTAAGTTCACCTATCGTCGCGACACCGGTGCCGGTGGCGACAACATAGGCTCCGGCGGACTCATCGACGTCCTCCGCTACCGTCCTACCAACGGACTCCACGAGTTCGCATTCTGGGATCCGGCCACCGTTGACCCGGACGACGAGAAGGTGTTTGAGTACACCAACCCGAAAAACGATATCAAGGAGAACACCCGCAAGAAGCACAGCTACTCCATCACCAACCAGGTGGGACTGGAATGGAAGCCGATAAAGGGCCTTGTCCTCCGCTCCGAAGGCACCATAGCCCTCTCGTTCAGCGATGACAACCGTTTCTACGGGGCTATGACGGGCACCGGCCAGACCAACAACAAACTCCCGGTGGCATCGACAACAAACAGGCAGGGGGAGAAGTTCATCTGGACCAACACTGCCTCCTACGGCTTCAGCCTTAAGGATGAGCACAATTTCTCCTTCCTGCTCGGACAGGAGATCCAGAGCACGCAGACCAAGGCAAGGAGTATGACAAACAGGTATTTCCCTCGCTACATCACTGCTGACAAGGCCATTGACAATATGAATCTCGGCACTCCTTGGCAGGCGACAACCTCCCTCTCCACAGCGGACCGCACGGCTTCGTTCTTCGGGCAGGCCAGCTACAACTACAATCACAAGTATTTCCTTTCACTGACGATGCGCGCGGACGGTTCCACCAAGTTCGCTCCTGGTGCACAGTGGGGCTACTTCCCGTCAATCTCAGGCGCCTGGACGGCATCTGAAGAGGAATTCCTCAAGTACAACCCTGTCATCAGCAACCTCAAACTCAGGGCAGCCATCGGAAAGGTGGGCAACAACCGCATCAGTGATGATATGTGGCGTTTCCTCTACACTGTAGCAACTGAAGGAGGCCCGGGCTTCGGCGAGGCCACGGAAAACGGGGAACAGTACTACATCATCGGAGACGGCAAGACTTACCCGAACACCGGAATCAAGTGGGAGACGACCTTGACCCGGAACCTCGCCCTGGATATGGGATTCTTCAAGGACAGGCTCACCGTCACCCCGGAAATCTATTGGAACACCACCAGTGACCTTCTTTATACTTCAGATGTACCTACAGTATCAGGCTACACCCGCCAGGTGCGCAACATAGGTCAGGTAACCAACCGGGGCGTGGAACTCACAGTCAATGGCGACATCCTCCGCGGACGCGACTACGTGCTCAGCGGCAACCTCTCATTCGGATTCAACAAGATGGTTGTAGACAAGCTCAACGACACCGATGACGTGATCTGGGACCAGAACGACCGTTGGAAGTCAAGCTACAACGACTACTGTCTCAAGGTGGGCGACCAGGTCGGACTCATCTACGGCTTCATCTACGACGGGCTCTACGGCTTCGACGAGTTTGACTTCGACCAGAACCAGAACTTCCTCGCCATCCCTAAGGAAGGCACTGTGATCAACAAGGTCTCAGGCACCAGCAACTCCGGCGACCCTACCCTGCCGGGCAAGATCAAGTTCAAGGACATCTCCGGCCCGGACGGCACCCCGGACGGCATCATCGACGAGTACGACCGCACTGTAATAGGCAACAC
>CAKUYG010000182.1 GCA_934702165.1 uncultured Bacteroidales bacterium
AGATAGACATCCTGATCAACTGCGCTGGAGGCAACTCCCCGAAGGCTACTTGCAAGGTGGAGCAGATGACTAAGGACGACGATCTCGCCGACACTTTCTATGGTCTGAGCATGGACGGTTTTCAGCAGGTTTATGACCTCAACTTCAAGGGGACCCTGCTCGCCACGATGGTCTTCACGACCGACATGATTGAGGCCGGCAAGGGAAATGTGCTCAACATCTCCTCTATGAACGCCATCCGTCCTCTTACCAAGATCCCTGCATACTCTGCGGCGAAGGGGTCCATCAACAACTTCACCCAGTGGTATGCCGTGCATGTCGCACAGCTAGGTATCCGTTGCAACGCCATTGCTCCTGGCTTCTTCCTTACCGACCAGAACCGTTTCCTGCTCACCGACGAGCAGACCGGTGAGCTGAAGCCGCGCGGAAAGAAGATCATAGCGAATACTCCGACCCACAAGTTCGGTGAGCCGGAGGATCTTGTCGGGACGATGCTGTATCTTCTCAGTGACATCTCTTCATTCGTCACCGGTATCGTCGTCCCTGTGGACGGCGGTTACAGCGCCTTCGGAGGAGTCTAGCCGCTGTTCAGGTGAATAATTGAGTTGGCCTTATGCTTTTATCGGCATAAGGCCATTTTTTATTCGCCCAACCTTTCCGTGGGGGTGGGTGATTTTTTCTGTGGATGGTATGTCATAAAAGCTCGGTGATGGAACCCATGAGGAATGCTTCCAGGGAGATGCCTCCTGTGCCTATGATGTAGCTGTGTTGTGGTTTGAACCTTTTCGTGAACTGCGGCAGACCGTTGTTCATGGTGCGGCGGCCGCTCTTTACTTCAAGGGCTATACATGAGTCATCAGACTGTACAATGTAATCGACTTCATCATCTCTGTCTCTCCAGTAGAATACTCTCAGGTCTTCTTCTTCGGCTTGCGAAAGGAGGTGTGCACCGACTGCGCTTTCGATCCACCTGCCCCACAATTTCGCATCTGTTCTTGCGGCTGCGAATGATTTTCTCTGGAAAGCGGACATCAATGCGTTGTTGTAAACTTGGAATTTCGGGATGGAATTGTATTTGCGCGCATCATCATTTGCGTACTTCTGCAGGCCGGAAATCAGTTGGCATTGGTCAAGGAGATCAAGGTATGAAGCAAGAGTTGTGACGTTCCCCTCATCCTGGAGTTGGCCTGCAACCTTGGTCAGGGATAATTCTTCTGAAGAATATCTGCAGCCAAGTTCGAACAGCTGCTTCATCAGTGCCGGCTTGTAGATGTTGCTTGTCTGCATGATGTCCTTTTCTATGGCTGGTGCTGCGATGCTGTCCTTTATATACCTCTTCCATCTCTTCTCGTCGTTGATGAACCCTGCGGATCCGGGGTAACCGCCAAAGTAAATGTATTCGTCTGGAGACAGGCCGAATGCTTCGGACATCTCTTTGAATGACCAGTGTCCCATACGTATCAGTTCAAATCGTCCGGCAAGACTCTCCTTCAGGCCTGACTGCAGCATCAGACGAGAGGAACCGAGAAGGACAAGTTTTATGTCCAGGCCGTTATGTGTGTCCCAGTCCCATTCAGCCTTTACACCTTCGCTCCACTGGTCTATCTTTTGGATTTCGTCGATGACCAGCAGGTGGGTTTCTTCGTGCCTTATCTTCATGAGCCCGCGCACAGATTCCCATGTGCGGTGTATCCATCCGAAATCCTTCGGATTGACACCGTCAGCTTTTGACAGGGTGTATGGAATGGTGACTTTTGCGAGAACCTGATCTATCAAGGTGGTTTTGCCGACCTGTCTAGGTCCGGCGATCACTTGGATTTTATTCCGTTTTTCGTTGAGTCTGTCGAGCACTTCGTAGAAATGCTTTCTGATGTAAAGTGTCTGGTTTTTCAATACAAAATGTTTAAATCTCTCTTACAAAATGTTCAAATCTTTGCAAATATAATAAAATTAGTTCACCTGCAAATGATTCAGTTGCAATTGTCTGCATGTTGGAGTGTTTTCGGTCGTTTTTGCCCGAACTTTTTCGCTGCTTTTTGTCCTCCCAAACAGTTTTCCGCTGGTGGTCTGATATGCATATTTGTACGCAATTCAAAAAAGTTGTACATTTGCTGATGCCTCATCATCCGAAGGTTCTCAATCATTGCCATTTGCAGTTTTGCGGTTTTGTTTGCTTGAACAAGGATTGGGGCTGACATGTTCAAAGACGTTACTTAACGTTTATCTTCTAAACTCGAACTTGGCGGTTTAGGATCAATCAGAAGATGACGCAACGTAAACGTCCACAATCGTGATGACGATTCAGTGTCCACGTTGAAGCGTGGCGGTTCCTGTATATCATCTTGACGTGGGCCTATGCGTTGCTTATTCTGATTGATAGGCACGCCAAGGCCCGAGTTTAGGATAAGCAGGCGGTAGATCTCCCACGTCTTTTATTGATAACATCCGGGTCGGGTGATCCCAGGGCAAATAACTAAACTTATGAACATTCTCCGTATTCCCGATTTCGCTCAAACCGTTTTCGGACGGCTGTCCGGCATTTTGAAATACAAAGAGATGAAAAATCATTCTGCTCTGATTGCGGCCGTCCTGCTTGTTTTGTCCGCTGCCGGTTGCGACAAGGCCGCTGCTCCCGAAGAGGCAGAAGCATCTGTAAAGTTCTTTTTCGAAATCCCTGAGGCCAGTATGACGGCGATTACCGGAGGCAATGGAGTTGACCAGTTGCGCTGTATCGTCTATCATGACGGCTGTCTGATTGAGAACGATGATATCACCAAGGTGATTCCTATGGATGGAGGTAAGGCAACATATGAGACTCGTCTTATTGTGGGCCAGAATTACAAGTTTGTCTTCTGGGCAGAGGTCAAGGACAATACACATTACAGTTTTGATTACCAGAACGCTGCAATGACGGTCTCCTATGCCGGTGCGAGTAACGATGAGTCTCGCGATGCTTTCTATAAGGTTGTGGATCTTACTGTGAGCGGTGCAACGGAGCCGCAGAACGTTACCCTCAAGCGTCCGTTCGCCCAGCTCAATTTTGGCCTCAGCGCAGCTGACAAAAAACTTGTCGATGCTGTCAATCCTGTTGCCAAATCCTCCGTGGAGATTGACGATGTCGCTTATACCAAGATGAATATCATTACCGGTGAGATGTCCGGGGCCCGGTCTGTGACATTCTCAGCTGCTGAGTTGCCGGCAGAGTCTCTCAACATCAGGCCGGATGGGGTTTCTTCTCCGACAGCATATACATATTTAGCAAAGAATTACATACTTGTGGACAGGGAAGTCATCCCGAACACTACTCTGACCCTCTATGATGCATCTGATGCCGTTGTAGCCATTGTCCCTGTAGGTCAGGTGCCGCTTCAAAGCAACTATCGAACGAATATAGTCGGTGATCTCATTTCTGCCCCTGCCACTCTCAATATTGTGGTTGACCCGTACTTCGTGCTTTCCAAGATGGAGATTGCCAGTGCCTCAATGTACGGTGCGTATGAGGCCTGGAAAAAAGTTTGCAACAATCAGGTGTTCGGTTCTGGGCTTTATCGCGCCCTTGATATATCCGGCTCCGATATTGAGCGCCATCCTGAGTCGTTCTCCAACCAGCCTGGACGCCACTGGATGGAGTGCCTTTACCAGAACGGCACCTATACCGGAGATTACGGCCTTACCACATATCTAAGGGATGGCGAATACGGGGCATATAATATGCTCTTTGATGTGGTAGATAAGGCAAATTCCGTGATCGGAGCCATCGAGTCTATGAGCGACTACGATGCGATGGTTTCCGCAGCCGCCCCTTCTGATCTCGGTCAGCTCTA
>CAKUYG010000183.1 GCA_934702165.1 uncultured Bacteroidales bacterium
CTCCATATCAGCGTCCATCAGTCTGGACACCTTTTTCTCCGGTACGAAGTGCCACTCCCCTATCACGGACGGGTCGCCGACAAGTGCCGGAGTTATTTCTTTGTGTCCGGAGATGAAATCATATACCATGTCGCGGATCTCCGGGTAGCGGGCCACTACGCGCTCTTCAGCCTCCTCTTTACTAAGGCCCGCGCCCTTAAAGAGGATATTGCCGCCGCCGTTGGCGCGGTATGAGGTCATGGCCACATTGTACCAGGCGCCCTCGTCGAAGGCGCTGCCGTCGGCAAGTGAGGCTATCCTTACCCTTTTGCCGTAAGGCTTGGTCACATCCACTGTATAGACAAGCCCGGCAGCCGAATCAAAGTTGTACGGGCGGCCGGCGAACGACCACCTCCTGGCACCGGTCCTCGCATCCGGGCTGTCCGCTATCTTGAGAACATGTTTGCCGGGAGTCTGTATCCAGGTTTCGTAAGAGTATTCGAGGTAGTTGCGGATCTCGGCCCCTGTGAGCTTGAGAACGAAAAGCTGGTTTTCGTAAGGGTAGATGGTGAACATGTCATTGTATATCACGTCCCCCTCCTTGACGGTGCCGTCGTATGTGAGCGGTGCCGCGAAAGAAATCTGTGCCTCAGGCACACCGATCTGTATGGTATGGACAAGGTTGATGTAGTCCGACATGCCGCGGTAGGCGTCGCGTGTGCGCAGTTCCATGCTGATGTGGCCCACTTTGCGGTTGGTGAAAGCCCTGACCTCCTCGAACTCGGCCCCGAACTCATCCCTCATCTGTGTGTCCACCATGGTTTTGTTCATCCTCACGGTCTCAGCATGCACGCGTCTCGATGCTCCAGAGGTCACCGTGACATGCCCGACGTTGCCGGCACGCGCTCCGCCGTTGACAAGTACACAGCCGTCCTTCTCCGCCACATACGGCCTGTGGTCGTGGGCACATACCAGCACATCCACGCCGCTCAGCGAATTCAACAGATCAAGTCCCTGGTTTTCAAGGGCCGAGCCGTCCCCCGTACCGGTACCGGAGTGCACCGCCACCACCATGACATCCGGTTTCTGAGTGGCCCTGACCTCATCCACCGCCTCCTGCACGAGAGGAATCAGGGACACGAAATCCATGCCCCTCCACAACGGCTCGGAAAGCCAGGCCTTCATATTGGGGTTGGTGAAACCGAGCACCGCTACTTTCATCCCCGCCTTCTCGATAATCGTCCATACCGGGAAATACGGCTTCCCGTCTGCGGTGCGCAGGGCGTTGCCCCCGAGCCAGGGAATGCCGGCCTGAAGGAGTTGTGAGGCAACCCTGTCATAGACCGCGTGTCCGGTCTCGATGTCGTGGTTGCCGACAACCACAGCGTCATAGCCCATATACTCCACCAGACGCGGGAAAAGGTGCGGCACATCGGTACGGACATAATTGTAATAGTAAGCGGCATTGTCGCCTTGCAGACAGTCTCCGGCATCAAGCAGAAGGAGGTTTTCCGTACCCACGGCAGAGCGCAGGCTGTCCACATAGTGCTTCACCGACATCAGGCTGGTCTTGGAGGCCTGCCCGTCCACATAAGGACGGTCAAACCAGGAACCGTGCACGTCACCGGTGGTGACGATATGAAGTGTACGCTCCTGCGCCCCGGCACAGACTGCAGCCGAGAGCACGATGGCAGAAGCGAGAATCCGTTTGAGACAAAGTTTCATGAGATGTGATTTTAACGGGGCAAAAATACTAAATTTGCCGCTGCTTATGAAATTCAGGACAGAGATAAACTTGCAGCCGTCGGGGACGGTGATCAGCCTCGATGACCGGTTGGCTATGCTCGGAAGCTGTTTCTCCGACAGCATCGGAGAAAAGCTAAACGATGCGGGTTTCACAGTGCTGCGCAACCCGTTCGGAACCCTCTACAATCCGGCATCCATAGCCTCCGCCGTACGCAGGCTTGATTGCGGGGAACCGTTTACGGAGCATGACTGCGTCCGGATGGGGGCTGGTGCGGGGCTCATATGCAGTTTCGAGCACCACACTTCATTCGCAAGGGAGGACTGTAAGGAGTTCCTGGCCAACGCCAACGCCAGGCTCCAGGAGGCCCGCACCGCCTGGGAGAGGAGCAGCAAAGTCTTCATCACCCTCGGGACCGCATTCGTCTGGAAGTCCCGGCAGCGCGGCGGAATGGTCGTGTCCAACTGCCTGAAACTGCCCTCTAAAGAATTTGAAAGGGAGATGCTCTCCGTGCAGGAATGCACCTCGCTTCTGCGTGAGATCACAGGCGCGCATCCGGAGAAAGAGTTCATATTCACAGTCTCCCCCATCAGACATCTCTCTGACGGAGCTCACGCCAACACCCTGTCCAAGTCCACCCTGCACCTGGCTGTGGATGCACTTCTCGCCGAGATGGAGGGAGCATCATATTTTCCGGCCTATGAGCTGATGATGGACGACCTGAGGGACTACCGCTTCTGGGCAGCCGACATGGTGCACCCGTCCGGTACGGCTGTCGATTACATCTGGGAGAAGTTCATAGAAGCCTACATCCCCATAAAAGACCTTGCCGGACTCAGAGCGAACGAGAAGTCCAGTCTCCGAGCCCGGCACAGGCCGATGAAGTGATAAGTATAACTAGTCAGTCCTTACCGTCCCGGCACCTTTGACTGATTTGGAAAGGGTCTGGACCTTCAGCTCGGAGATATCCACATCCCCGGCTCCGCGCACATCGATATCTGCGCTGTCCGCACGTCCCGCGAATGTGCAGTCTCCGGCTCCGCTGACACTTACTGTGAGGCTCCCGCAGTCGAGATCCTCGATGTCTATGTCTCCGGCTCCACGCACATTTACACTCACCTGCGAAGCTTTGATGCTGTCCGCCTCCACATCCCCGGCCCCGCTGATGTCGATCAGGAAAGAGTCGGCGACAAGACTTCCTTCAAGCTCCACATCAGAAGCCCCATTGATGGTCAGACCTTCAAGCGTAGGGGCGCTGATTGTGAACACCACAGTCCTGGCGTTGCGTATCTGGCTGTATCCTGGAGTCGATATGCTGAGACATCCCGTAGAATCCACATCAAACGCAAGCGCATCCACAAGATTGCCGGCAGCGTGGACACTCACGCTCTTGGGTCCTGTCGAGAATTTCACGTCACATGGCACGTTCACGCTCAGCGACTTGAAATCCTCCACCTTGACATCTCTGGTGACAAGGCTGTCGGAGGCCACAAGCACCCCGTCAGAGCACCACCCTCCCTTGACACTTACAAATTTGCATGAGGTGCACGCAAGGGCCGCTGCTGCAAGCAGCACGGCAATTCTTAACAATCTGTTCATTTTATATAGTCCTTTAATTGTATCCCGAGAAGCTCAGCCCTGTTGCGGAAGGCCGGAAGCTCCTGCTCTATGAATTTGCGCCGTTCAGTCTGCCGGATGATGTCCACCGCATCGGAGGCGATGAAGAAGCCGATGCCGCGTTGGTTGAAGATCACGCCCCTGTCGGAGAGGACATCGTATGAGCGCGCCACGGTGTTGGGATTGACCCCTATCTTCGCGCCCCATTCCCTGACGGAGGGAATACGGTCGGCGGCTTTGAGTTCGCCCGAAAGTACCCGCTCACAGATGTTGTCAGCTATCTGGAGATATATCGGTCTGTTGCTGTCAAATTCCATTTCTAATGCTTTATTGTCTTGACCCTGAAATAGCATGCACCGACAAGCGCCGCCACTATGGTGAAATAGACGATGTTGATCACCACATTGAGTC
>CAKUYG010000184.1 GCA_934702165.1 uncultured Bacteroidales bacterium
TACATATCCAAATCTGACGAGTCCACAGGCGAGAGCGTCTGTTCCCCTATCTTCAAGTCCCGAAGATACGGATCATCTGCATATCTCGATGTGCAGGAAACTACTGCCGCCAGCAACATGGCGGCAGCAGATAACTTAATTGGCTTCATCACGGACGGACATGCTCAAAAAGAACCTCTCCGAGTGTTGTGCAGGCAGAATCTTTACAAACCATGCATAGATCCCCAACGATGATCTCGCTGTCCATCAGCACCTCCAAATTTTCATTGAAGAACTCGTCTTCGCTCCCACCGTACATTGTCCAACAGGCGGCCGCGCCTGCGGCCGGGATGATTGCGGCCGATGCCGCGATAATTGTTTTTCGCATAACTATTTAATCTGCCTCTGAAACGCCCGAAGAGGGCTTCATTTTCCACAACAATATCTGTCATTCCCATATATGATTCTCCTTGTAACGCCCGACAAACACCTCCTCCACTTCCGGCAGTACAATCTCCGAGGCCATAAAACGCTTCATCTCCCTCTTGAGTTCCTGACGAGCACAAGAGGGAAGAACTGCCATGGAAAGACAGGCCAAAAACAGAAAGATTCTACTATGCCTTGTCATATGAAACTATAGACTTCAACCCTGGCAGTTTCGCCAGAAGTGAGGATATATACTTTTTTATTCTTCCAATCCACATCGAAAGATCTGAACGGGCCAGAAGGCTCAAACAGAACGGATGGGCGGCCCTTCATATCGAACATCAGGAGTTTGACAGCTCCTGTAGAGGTCTCAAGCGAATTTTCCGTGTAAGCCCCGACATACCCTACCATAAACTCCCCGCGGCCGGCCGCCACTCCGTCAAAAACCTTGACGAACGGCTTCTGGACATACATCACCCCCATCGGAGTCTCACGAGCCACAACCCCGACATCGATAGGTTCTGGCCCGACAAGCCTGCGACATCCGGACAGATCAGGCTCATAAACATCTATGACATTGAAACTTTTACAGCATACTATGACCTCTCCATCATGAGCTACCGAGATGTCGGACTGGAACACAGAATTGCGTAAGACAGATTTGTCCAACACATCGGAATACGGGAACGTCCCGACTGTATCAACTGCAATGCCAGCGGCATCCATCAGGCACATTCTGTTGCCTGATGAAGAGGACGACATAATCAGGGATTTCTCATCTCCGAATGGCATCGCACGCATAAACTGACTCTGGAGTTTCCGTTCCCCGCTGAAGAAAAAGGAGCCATCATCACCCATAGAAAACGAAACAAGTTTCTGCGTCGACATATCTGACACCCATAAAGTGCCATCCGTGTCCACAGACAAATCCCATGGAGTCACAGCTTCCCCCGGGCCACGGCCTCTTGGCAACAAGCCCTCCACCGTTTTTTCAGACAGATTAATCACTTTCAACTGAGACTCCACGCCACGTTCAAGCAAAATGATGTTGCCAGAGGGATGATATTTCACGACCGCAGGATTAAGAATCCCTAAAGACTCGCAATCAAAGTCCCCGACTTTTTCCAGACTCCCTTTGGCGAAAGAGTCCAGAGAATACGACAGCTCCCCATTTTCGCGGTCCGAACAAGACAGCACAAGGACGAATGCTGCACCTAATGACAACAAATTTTTCAGTCGTACCATGCCTTCATGTCGACACAATTAATGTCATACCCGGCAGAAGTGTTCAAGACACATACATAACCTGACATCGTACTACAATACTTGTCACAAAGGCCAATAATTCCCTCACCGTCCATCAGCGCCTCCAGATTCTCGTTGAAGAACTCGTCTTCGCCCTCGCTGTACATTGTCAAGCAGACGGCCGCGCCTGCGGCCAGAATGATTGCGGCAGATGCCGCGACAAGTACTTTTTTCATAAAAGTTTGATTTTTAATTAATAATATTACCCTCCGGAACATCCACAGGGCTTCATTTTCTGTTTTTCATCAGCCCACGCCGCACAACAATCAAATTTCAATTCAGAACTGGCCAATATGATTAAATTTCAGTAAGCATCAGTTTCATCAATCAGCGCAAGCCATAACCACGATGGCAAATATAAATATTTTCAACTGAATACAAAATCATTTTCACATCTTTATTGTATGGCGTCCAACACAAAATGCAGCAGTTTTCCCGAAGGCCAGGTGGAGACTGCATAGAAGCCGTCATCTGTCAGGCTGATCGAGCAGACGGGGCGGGACAGGACATAGTGGTGCTTGATGTTTCCGTTCCAGTCATAGACCAGGAGGTGACTGCACTCGTTGGGCAGCATCTCGCGGTCTGCTATCCTGCGGCCGGAGTACAAGATATACACATAGTTATCATCTGCAGCAACTCCATTAAAATAACCCTTTGCTGTTCTGCCGTGCGCTTGCTTTTCCGCATCGAATGTAGACTGTATCCTTTTGGCCTCTTGCAGCCTGTCACCGGAAACCGAAGCGAATGAAATAGTCGGAGTAGACAAGTTGGTCACACACAGATGCCGCCCATCCGGCGAAGCCGAATATTGCGTGCTCAGCATCGCCGACAAGGCACTATCCCTATCCTTGGACAGCCCCTCAATAGCCTCAACACCAGACAAGAATTTACCCTGCCTATCATACAGTGCATACCAATAATTCTCATCAGCGAGACATCCCGACACAAACTTGTCCTTACCACAGGAAGTCAGGTATACAAGCCTGTTCCCCTTGCTGAAATCCCCCACCGTATCACACACGGCCGCTCGGGCGGCAATCGACTTCTCTATGTCCAGCTCTATGCACTTGGTCCGTGTGAAATCATAATAGCGCACAGCTTCTCCAAACTTGTGCAGATTGCTACCCGAGACTATCTCCCCAGGCCCTCTGCCACGGCGGATTGCATAGAAGTGATCGCCGCTTTCCGGGTTCACAAAAAGCAGATGATGATCATTATTCGATGATGATATTACAAACCAGCCACCTCCTGCCGCAACTACGTCGCGCGGCTGCCAATATGCATACATATCCAAATCTGACGAGTCCACAGGCGAGAGCGTCTGTTCCCCTATCTTCAAGTCCCGAAGATACGGATCATCAGCATATTTCGATGTGCAGGAAACTACTGCCGCCAGCAACATGGCGGCAGATACCAAAATGATTGTTCTTCGCATAAGCATTTAACTTAAAAATATTTATCTGTCCTCCGGAACCCAGCAGGGCCTAATTGGTTCCCCGTACACCACAAGGCCATATTCTGTACAGAACGAGTCCGAAAACGCCTCCCGTACAGCACAAGGCCGTTTTCTGTACCGCGGACAAAACATCAGACGCCAAAGAATCACCATCACTCAAGCTCATACCTGACCATCACATCATCGCCAGTCTCAAGATTCAACGTGGTTGTATATAGATACTTGTCGTCCGAGGATGGACAGAATGTGCTGTAGGGCCTGTCGGTGCGGATGCACTTTATGAAGCGACCGTCCCAATCATATATCTCTATCTCGTCGAAACAGGACAACGGGAATCCTTTATAATTATCATCGCCATCTTTCCTGTCCGGAAACACGGCCACATACAATCTTTTATCGCTTGTCCTGATATTGACACCCTTATGCTGATCAGGCACATACCTTATGTTGTGGTTTTTCTCGACGAATTGTGGGAAAATATTATAAATCTTCGACAACACCTTTGTAGTAGTGCCATCAGCCCTCATCAAAGACAGATAACGGCCTGGACGTGTCCCATAAACGAAACGGCCATCCGCC
>CAKUYG010000185.1 GCA_934702165.1 uncultured Bacteroidales bacterium
CGTAGCCCTCGACCCCGTCCCACTTGATCCCGGTGATCGGGTCAGCATCGTAGTAGTACTCATCCACGAAGGCGGTAAGGCAAATCTTCGCCCCGTCCGGGTCGGTCGTACCATCGGAAAGTTTGCCGTTGTCAAAGGCATTCGGCGTGCCGTTGTAGTATTTGTCCGCCTCCTGACGCATATAGGCCACAAGCTGGCTGACGTCCATCAGTTCGCCTTTTGTCTTGGCATCGGCCCAGGAGCGGCGCTTCTCCTCATAATAGCTCCCGCTCGCCTGTTTCTCGTTGATAGCGAACATGACCCACTTGTAGTCCCGGCAGTCGTCCGTGATGATCTCGGCCCCGGACGCTGCGATAAGCGGCTGCCCGTCACAGAACGGGGTCTTGACCCGCCAGGTCATGTTCTCGTAGCTCGGGATGCCGTTCTCGTCCCGCTGGACGAGGTATTTGGCATGGAAAGTCAGCGTCTTGGTCACATAATGGGCATCGCACAAGGCTATGGTTTCCCTCGCTATGGACACCACTCCCCCAGTCGCCGGCTCGCTCTCGATATCATCTCTCACCTCGGCCCGGATCTTGTCCACCCCGTATATGGTGATGGTGTACTTGTAGCTGTGGTTGCGCTCCACATTGAAATCCCCGAAACTGCCGTCCTTGAAGTTGCCCAGATGTATGCGGTAGACAACCTCGGCATTGAGTATCTGTCCGGCAGAATCATTGTTCAGTTTCATCGTCAGCCAGCCTTTCACCTCCACATAGGTCGAGAGGTCGTCGGCATAGACAAAGGCCAGCGTCCCGTCGGGATTGACGGTGTTGAGCCCGGTGGCGTCCTTGACCTGCTTGTCACGGTCGTGGAAACCGGCACCTGTCCCCTTCGGATCGCGGCAGTTCTCGACCATATAGAAAGAGAAGCCTCCCCCGGTGCTGCTTGAGTAGTCCGGGACAACGAATGCCGTGGAGAAAAAATCAGAGGAAGACTGCCCCGCCGCCCGGGCGATGTTGCCGAGGGCGTTGCTCTCCCCGCGGTCGGCATAAGAGGCGAGATAAGTCTTGCGCGGCACATTGACCACGCGCCACTTCTCTATCTTGAAGCTCTCCACCTGCTGCTTACCCTCTGAGGCTGTACCTATCTGGAAATCAAAACTTATCTTGGCATCGAGACGGGTGAACACAAGACTGCCGGAAGTGCTCATCGTGCCCCCGGAAACATTGACGGGCCGGAGTTTCCCGCACATCGGGAAGTAGCCGTTGCGGCTCACGACATCCTGACTCAGCGTGATGACAAGCTCTTGAATATCAGAAATATCATCCACGCTGGAACTGAGATATTCCGAACTGATCCGCACCATGTCGGCATTGATATTGGACAGGGCGTAGACGGTGTAGTTCTTCCCGTTCTTTGTCTTTATCTTGATACGCCCATGGGTCTGCGTCTTGATTTCCGTCCCAGATACCGTCTTCTTGGTGCCTGGTGTCATGCTCCAGCAGTCCTCGTTGGCACTTGTCACCGCCTCATCGCTGGCCTTGAGCATCGAGTCATCGAACCACTTGCCGTAGATTTTCTTGCCTGAGGCATCGAACACGAAGAGGTAGAAATTGCGAAGGTTGTTCTCGTTGGCATATTCCAACGTGGCCTTGGTCTCCACCTGGAGTTCCCCGGAAGCACCGTAGTCCAGTATGAGCCAGCCTTCCCCCTCGGAAAGTCCCGGTTCAACAGGAGCCTTGACACAAGAAGAAACAACCGCAAGGGCGAATGCCCCGAATATATATTTCAACAAATTCTTCATGCCGCAAATCAATTGAATGAAGCGCTTCCGCCGCCTTCCTTCCAGTCCTCCACCACATAGTCAAAGGCACCGGTCTGGGACATGAACGTCACCGTG
The DNA here is from genome assembly GCA_934702165.1 of uncultured Bacteroidales bacterium. GTDB lineage: Bacteria > Bacteroidota > Bacteroidia > Bacteroidales > UBA932 > Cryptobacteroides. The sequence goes on from CAKUYG010000185.1 coordinate 1,883, forward strand.
ATGGTGGTGGTGAGCCGCTGGTTGCGCCAGAGGGCGGTCAGGGGTTGGGGAACATTGTATTCATCAAAACTGGTGAGGTCGCGGGCGATGAATGTGCTGCCTTCGGCGGGCACGCTGTTTCCGGAAGCATCAGACCACTTGACGTCGGAGAGGGGAAGAAGTTTCCAGAAATATTGGTCGCCGGATGTGTCGAGAATGGATGAATCTCCGTTTGTAGAAACATAATATCCCTGATAATAACTATAGCCAAGATACACCCCTTTCCCTCCAGCCATAAAGTACATCCTGTCCGGCTTGGCCTCACGGAAGTCGAACATAAACTCCGTCTTCTGTGACTGGCTGGCCTCAAGCCGGCTGTTTCGGCTGTTAAGGTGATAATCCGGATTATACGCGCTCCTGACATACCCCTCGTCTTCATCCGTGAAAGTCCAGAGGTATGGTTTGAGATCAGTCTCGCTCATAGCCTCAATATCAGCATCTGTCAAGGCTTTGATGCCAAGTGAAGTTCCGTTGAGATACAGACAGGGATAGCCGGAGGAAGTTCCATAACAACTGCGGATCATATACTCCGTACCGTCGGCCTTGATTTCATGGCCGTCTTTGACTATCTTCACCGCCCCCTCAGCCTTGAGCCCGGAAACATCCTGCCCCTCCGGGAACGCTCCCACCGCCATGCGGAGCTTGTAGCCGGATTTTGACTCACCCCCATAAAGATAAGTGGAATAGACTGTCTCGATGCTGCCGCTTCCTATAGGGAAAGGAAGCTTCCCGAATGGCGGCATAGGCAGGTCTTCGCAGCCCGCCGGCATTTTGCTGTCATCCTGATGAGGGAAGAGATATGTGCGTGACATGTTGAAATCAGAGAGGCTCGCGTCCCCGATGACAATCTTATACCCGTCGCTCTGGTTTTTGATCTTGATGCTGAAGTGCGCCAGCACCCGCTCAAGCTCGGCGGAAATCCTGTTCTCTCCCGGAAGAAGCTGGATGGTTTTGGACACCGAGAGGGGCATGCCGGCCTCATCGCCATAAGACGGAGCTTGAGAGCCTGTCATCTCGGGCAGTTCCATATCAATGAAGGCATTGTCTATCTGGGTTTTATCTCCGTAAGTGTCTAACCCTATATAATTGGCCACCGCATAGAGGGTGTAGGTGGCCCGGTAGATGTCCGAGAACCTGATAGTAGCCATTTTGTGCTCGTCATCAAACGTAGCCTCCGTCGTGCCGGAGAATGTCTGCCAGTCATCGGTCTTCACGAACTTGACAATATTATTGTTCGCGTCCACAATCCAGAGCCGCAGATTATTGAGGGCATCCCCGGACGCAGCCCCTGTGGCCTTGGTGATTTCCGAGGTGCGGACCGTTATGCTGAGTTCTGCCGCCCCGCCCTCAGTCTCAGCAACGGCAGGCTGTTTGCCGCAGGCGGACATCATCATGAAAGCCGCAAGCGCAAGGAAAATATTTGAAATCCCTGTTCTCATGCCTTAAATGAACACATCCCATCCGGAGGCGAGCTCCTCCCATGGTTTGATTGACACTTCCACCTCTATCCCCGATGCCGAGACGGAGATGGTGTATGTATATTTCTTGCCGCATTCCCACTCATTCCCAGGGAGTTGAGCAGTGAAAACGGCAGAGCCGGAAGCCTTGGTCGTGAAGTTGAATGCAGCCCCGCTTCCAAGAGTTTGGGGAATCACGAAAACATATCCCGGGTCGCTGCTTTCGGCATAGACATCTACGGCAGGATCCGTGGCATTGCCAGGAACATAGAAAGGCTTGTCAGTCTCCCGAGCCGGAGTCCACTCGTGCAGTTTTCGGGAACCCGGCGTGGAAACAATCC
>CAKUYG010000186.1 GCA_934702165.1 uncultured Bacteroidales bacterium
TTATTACGCCGATGAACTTGTCGGTCTCTCGAAAAGTGGCGGCATGACTTACGGGGTGCGTCTGCGGAGCGGTTCATCATCCGATATGGCTTCTGTTCCGGTGGCGTTGCGGGGCGGGCGGATGGTCCACCTCGGGGATATCGCGTCTTTCCGTTATCAGGAGGCACAGCCTTCATCATATTACAGAATCAATGGCCTTAACGTGCTGAACCTTACCGTTGAGGTCTCTCCCGATGCCAATATCATCAGTTGTGTCGCGGCGGTCAAGGAGAGGCTTGAGCAGCTGCGGCCTTCAATCCCAGAAGAGATAGGGATTTCAGTGAGCTATGATTATTCGGAATATATTTCTGCAGAACTTGACAAGATCTTCTTCCGGACCATCCTCTGTCTGCTGATTCTTCTGCTCTTCGCTTTTGCAGTCAACCGGTCCTGGAGGTATATGGTGGTAGTTGCCATTACACTTGCCGTCAACCTGTTGGTGTCCGTGGCGCTTTATTATTTCTGCGGCCTGCATATCCATATATATACACTTGCCGGCATCACCGTGTCGCTCGGCATCATCATAGACAACAGCATCCTGATGATCGACCACTACTCGCGTTGCCGTGACAGGAAAGTGTTCCCGGAGCTTCTCTGCGCTGTGGCCACGACTGTCGCCACGTTGCTTGTGGTTCTGCTTCTCCCGGATTCCGAGAAGGCCAACCTGACGGATTTCATGCTTGTGATAGTGATCAACCTGGCCGTGTCCCTTGCTGTGTCGAGCCTTTTCGTGCCGGCGCTGCTGGATTATTTCCCGGTGCGTCTGTCTTCCGGGAAGACTCGTTCCATTAGACGTGTGGTGAGGTGGAACGGCTTGTATTCCAAATATATAACTTGGGCGCAGGGACATCGCTGGGTGTTGATTGTGGTGCTGGTGCTTTCGTTCGGAATCCCGACTTGCCTGCTCCCGTCCAAATTCGGGGATGAACGCGTAGCGCCGCTGAAACCTTATGAGAAGGCGCTCAACAAGATTGTGGGATGGCGGCCGTATGCCGACAACAAGGCTGTCGTGGACAAGGTTCTCGGGGCTTCATTCGGCCTCTTCAATGAGGCGATGTCCCGTTCGGATTTCTACCGCGAGCCGGCGCGCCCGTCGCTTACCATCAGGGCCGGGATGCCCGAGGGGTGCAGTGTGCAGCAACTCAACGAGGTGATGCGCAGCATGGAGAATTACCTCGCCCATTTTGACGAGATCGAGGTCTTCGAGACGCGGGTGACTTCCTACAGCAGCGGGGTGATCACAGTCAATTTCAAGCCCGAATACGAGGGCACATGGCTGCCGTCGCGCATCAAGGCTGATGTGATCTCGATGGCTGCCAATTTCGGAGGGGCAAACTGGTCCGTGTCCGGCATAGATGACAGTTACTTCAACAACAACATCGTCACGGACTACAAGTCCTATTCGATAATGCTCACAGGCTACAATTATGACCGCCTGCTGCAATATGGAGAGGCTCTTCTTGGTTATCTCTCGGAGAACCGCCGTGTCTCCGGTCCGGAAATCTGGGGCAGCGCCTATCGTGACCGCCCCAAGACGGAGTTCAATATAAAGTATGATTTCGAGGCGCTGGGCGCTTTGGGCATCAGTCCGTATGAGTATCATTCTGCGCTCTATTCACCTCTGTTCGATGCAGTGATAGCCAGACTGCCGGTGGAAGGAGAATATGCCAACGTGCGGCTGGTCTCCTCGACCGGGGAGTCTTTCGACATCTGGCATGTGGACAATATGCCGGTGGAGGTGGGAAAAGAGGGGAGGATCAAACTTTCGGAGGTCGGGAGCATCGTCAAGGAAAAGTCTGGCCTGCCTATCCGCAAAGAAAATCAGGCCTACGCCATCTCGGTGTGCTTCAATTTTATCGGCTCCTACCAGCTGGCGCGCAAGGCCATAGAAGCTGCGGTGGACCACATGAATGTCGAGGTGCTGCCTGTAGGTTTCAAGGCTTCTGACGAGAGAGGGCGCGGAATGTTCTATGAAAGTCAGGAGAAATATGCCGGGCTGATATTGCTGGTCATCCTCATAATCTTTGTTCTCTGCGCGATACATTTCAATTCCCTTCGCTATCCGCTTGCCATCATCTTCCTGATACCGGTGTCGTTCATCGGACTGTTCCTTGCGTTCGGACTGACCGACTTCACTTTTGACAAGGGCGGGTTCGCGGCTTTCGTGATGCTCTGCGGAATCACTGTCAACTCCGGTATCTATCTCGTCTCTACATGGTTGCGCGACGGCGGGCAGAAGAGCGTCAAGGCATACGTGCGTGCTTTTGACAAGAAAATCTGGCCTATCAGCCTGACCATCATTTCTACGGTTCTCGGGCTGGTACCGTTCCTCTTCGACGGGCCTTCGGAGGTGTTCTGGTTCGCTTTTGCTGTCGGGACAATCGCGGGGCTGCTCTTCTCTGTGCTGGCCCTTCTGTTCTTCCTCCCGGCTTTCCTGTGGCGCGTGCCGCGTGTGGCAAAGAAAAGGCGGCCTTGAGGGGCCGCCTTGCTGTGATGCGATTTACTTCCAGAGGAGCGGAGCAAGCTGGTAGAGGCTGCGTCTCCAGGTGAGGAACTCGTGAGCCGTGCCTTCTGAGACATATCCCACGGCGTTGAAGCCTGCGGCCTTCATCTCTTTTGCTGCCTTGAGGACTCCATCGGGATTCTCTTTGCTGCCGCAGCTCATGAAGATCAGGTCGACCTGGCTCTTGTCCTTGATGTCGGCAGGAGAGTAGGTGCCGCCGCTGAGAAGAGCGTAGCGTGAGAACACTTCCGGACGTGCCAGGGTGATGACCTTGGTCTCCATGCCTCCCATGGAGAGACCTGCCATAGCCCTGTGGGCCTTGTCCGCCTTGGTTCGGAAATGAGAGTCCACATAAGGGACGAGTTCGTCCACGAGCACGGTCTGGAACTTGGTGAAATCGAACTTGTGGATCTGTCCGAACACGGCATCGTTGGTCATGCCGTATGTCATCACGATGATGAACGGCTTGATCTTCCCCTCGGCGATGAGGTTGTCCATTATGAGGTTGGCGTGGCCCTGATTTGACCATGCGGTCTCATCCTCGCCCCAGCCGTGCTGGAGATAGAGCACCGGGTATTCTTCCTTGCCCTGCTCATAGCATGGAGGGGTGTAGACGAATGCACGGCGCACACTGTCAGTGCTCTTGGAGTAGAAGAGAATCTGCTGCACATTGCCGTGAGGGACGTTTTTGAGCGCGTAGAAGTCGCGGTCGGCGGCCGGAATCTCGATTCCGCTCTCCCAGCGTGTGGAGCCGTAGAAATTGAGAGTCCCCGGGTCGTTGAATACACCTCCGTCTATTGTGAGGTGATAGTAGTGGAAGCCCTCGTCCATCGGGCCGGCCGTGGTGCCTGTCCAGAATCCGTCCTCGCCTTTGGTCAGCGTGGTGCCTCCTTGGCCGCCGAGGCCGAGGCTCACTACCACGGACTGCGCCTGCGGTGCCTTGACCCTGAAGCGGGCATAGCCCTGGGAGTTGACCATAGGATATTCCTGGCCCGGCTGGTTGAGCTCAGACGGTTTGAAGTCTTCTTTTACTTGGGCTGTGGCGCATACGGACAGCAGCCCCAGTGATGCGAGAGTGATCAGTGTTCTTTTCATTTTTTTAGTGTTGTTGGTTGTTGCCGGCAAAACTATGCATTCTGTCCGGATACGGCTGCATGTCGG
>CAKUYG010000187.1 GCA_934702165.1 uncultured Bacteroidales bacterium
GTCATACAGTCCGAAGAGGAAATGGGAGGCCAAATTATACATATTCCGCGCATTCTGGCCTTATGATGCGGAGATAAATTCCGGATCCGATGCCATGAGGCTGGCCATCGACTACAGCACAGCCAGAGACAACCATGACCTGATGGTCTCATTCAACACCAGAGACCGCGCCAATGAGGGAATCGCTCCTGTCAAGATGGAATTCCGGCATGCTCTTTCAGCTATATGCTTCAAACTGAAGTTCAAAGAAGGAGAGGAGACCGACAATCTCAAAAAGTTTTACCTCAAAGGCATATATCCGGTGGGAACCATGTTCTACGGCAACGAGGCAGACTCATTTGAAGAGGGAGGCATAACCTGGAAGACCAACATGTTCGACCCGGATGGAGAAAACCTCCTATGGGAAGGCTCCAAGCCATTCTCCGCGACAGAGACGGCCACCGTATATGACGGTGATGGCCTGATGTTCATCATCCCGCAGACCCTTTCGGCATCAACGGACAGGCCTTCAAGCCTCAACTTCTACACCGAGAAGGCCGGAGACGCCCTGCACGCCTACGACTTTCCCAAGACCACGCTGCTGCCAGGCAAAGTTTACACCTACACCATCTCGTTGTCCAAAAGCAACATACAGATTTCCGTAGACATCGAAGACTGGAACACGATCCAGTCCAACACTGACATAAACCTGTAGAGATGAAGATCAGAGCACTTATATATATAGCCCTCACTGCCGCCCTTGCATCCTGCACAAAAGAATACCAGGAAGCAGGAGAGCAGGACGGATACGGCAATGTCATACTCGACGTGAGCACCCGCACGATGAGCCGCAGCGGTGCGGAAGACGGAGATGCGATGAACAGCCTGAGAGTATGGATTGCTGACGGCAACGGGAAAATACAATATTGCAAATTCCTCACACCGGATCAAGAGGCCACATCCAGCGAAATCGAATTCAAGGATGTCAAACGGGGCGTATACAAACTCTATGTGGCAGCCAACTTCACAGGCCTGGATACTTATACTGAAGGAAAGACGATAGACGATGCCTTCACCAAAAGAGCGCTCGGCACCATAGAGGACGGCTCCGCCCCTGACTTCAGTACGGGAGGGATGCCCCTGTCCATCGTAAAAACAATCTCGGTCGGCCCCGGAGACAATCTTGTTTCCGCCAGCCTCAAACGCTGCGTCGGCAAAATAAGCATCACGGTGCGCAACAACATCGCACCACAGACTTCCGTCTATGTGGCCGGTGTCGGGCTGTCGCGCCACAATCCGACAGCCGGGTATCTGTTCCCTCAAGACGACGGCACTCTCCCTTCCGCAGCGCCAAACGTCGGTTTCAGGGATTTCAAGGAAGATGACTCAGCGCCAGAACTCTACAAAGTGTCCTACGGCTCTCCCGCCCGGGTCTATGAGACATACCTGTATGAGACCGGTACGACAGCTGGACCGTTCACTTTCAATCTGTTCGCCGGCATATATGACAGCACAACAGAAGCAATGGACGTGAAATTCCACAAGACACATGACCATAGCTTCAGCAAAAATCTGGACGCGACACTCAGCACCAAAGGGAGATTCCTGCTGCGCAGCGCCGAATCGAACACCTGGTACATAGGTAACAGCGCCGAAGGCAGGATCCAGCCACGGGAATTCGACTCCGACATGGAGCTCAACGGCCACTCGCTGATCCACAACTATCTCTGGACATTCGACAATATCGACCTCACAAAGAAAAACGGAGACGATGAATACGAGATGAAGACACACATCACCAATGTCGGCACAGGTCTCAAGCTCGTCCTCGACAGCAATACGGGCACGGCTTCGATGGGAAGTGAGGGCACAGAATTCACCATGTACGACATCCCGGGGAAAGGTCTGCGTTTCAAAAACGGAGGCAAGTATCTGGCCATATCAGCCTCCAACAACATAGGGCAAAACGCCGGACTCACAGGCAGTGAGAACAAAGACGACGCCTCTCTATGGCTGTTCAGGCTGGCCACGGAAAACTCGGAAGACATAAGGCACTTCGCAAACTGCGAATATGAGATCCCACGCGTCGACAGGCCTGTGAGCTTTCTCGACGAATACGGCAACAGCCTGCCCCTCAAGCAGATCTCACGCAACGAGCACATCAACATCGTGGTAAACATCTTTTACAACCGTGAGCTGGGCGACTTCGAGTACAGTGTCGAAGGTTGGGAAAAGAAAGACAACGAAACTACATTTGACTGATGACAAGACGACATATCAATATATTCTTGATGGCGGTCATGGCATGCCTCACTTCCTGCGTCAAGGAGCCTTTCTCCGGCAGCAGCACGGATGGAGAAGCATGGATTGACCTGAGCTTCGGCTCCACCTCCAATCTTGAGATAAGCACCAAGGCCACGGTCAGCGAAAGCAGCGAGAACAGCATCTACAATTTCTATCTTTTCGCATTTGACACAGACGGTCACAAGACCATGGGCACGTTCTTCAGCCCGGACAACCAGGTCTCGTCGGAAGCTGAAGTCAAAGCCTCCGACAGTATCTGCTGGTATGTCAAGCCTGCTTCAGGCTCCACGCAGGCAAGCGGGATCCTGCGCACCAAGATCGCGGCCGGGGACAATATCAGAATATATATGGTGGCAAACCTTGACGCCGACATGGTCAAGATTTCCTCGGACCTTCTAGCCCACGGCATCACCAAGGAGGAAGACTTGAAAAGCTTCACCGTATTCCTCAACCAGAGGATAGTCAACCGCAACGGATACTTCCCTATGAGCGGAAGTTTGGACGGTGTCACCATAAAAGCTGACGGCGACAATTCCAAACTAGGAAAACTATCCCTCAAGAGGCTTGACGCCAAGGTCAGATTCATATTCAAGACAGGCACCCGCCCTGATGCCAACGGACAGAAGATCACAAAGTTCACAGCTACGCAGTGGAAAGTGGTCAATGTCCCGCGCACCGCATACCTATTACCGTGCGGGCACGACTCCGCCGATGTTCCAAAAGGCACACAGCCATCTGATTATCCTGAATATGCGAAGAACTTCTTCGACACCAATTTTGTCAATTTCGAAGATTTTCCGAGCAGTGACCAGTCGGAGTTCTCGTTCTATATGCTTGAAAACAGGCAGGTCCCGAAGAAAACTCCCCTCTCATACCAGGATCGCAGCCGCGACAGCAAACTCGCTGACGGCACCAACGGTAAATGTTCCGTCACCTATGTGGTCGACGGTGCAGAGGAGACACGCACGATGCGGCTGTTCGAGTACGCCAACGACTTCTCCACTTACGTGGTGGTAAAAGGGAATGTCGAGATGCAGCTGGACGGTGACGATGCCGGGCAAGTGCTCGGAGCCGATGTTCAGTACATCATCCATCTCGGGGACTGGACCGCTGCAATAAACAATTCGGAGGGCAACAAAGGAGAGGGCAAAGACAGCTACAGCGGCTTTGACAATTTCAATACGGAACGTAACACCTCCTATACTTATACGGTGACTGTCAACTCCGTCCACAACATCCGCGTGGAAGTTGAGACAAGCCAGGGAAACATAACCGATGTCAAAGAAAACCAGCCGGGAGCAAGCGGCAGCGTGGTAATTGCCAAAGAGGAGATCTCCACCTGCGATTCGCACTATGAATCCAGGACCATC
>CAKUYG010000188.1 GCA_934702165.1 uncultured Bacteroidales bacterium
TTGCTGATTCTGAGGACAATAAAATTCGGCAGTTACAACCGGCGAATTTCTCGAATTTCCCGTGGATCGCTTTCTTGAGTATAGGTTTTACCCATCATTGCATGATTATCACGAAAGCGAAAGATGTAGAAGAACGAAAATTCTACATCCAGCTTTGTGCAGATCTCAGCCTGTCCGTTGATGCTCTTGAAAGAAAAATCTCCGAGGATGCCTATCATAATCAAGGCAAAATGCCGAATAACTTTGGAGTGACAATTCCAGACTACAAGCGAGCATTCCAGGCAATACAAATGTTCAAGGACGAATACTTGCTGGACTACATCAATGTCGAGCAGTTGGGCGAAAGGGATGAGGATATTGATGAACGTGTGGTAGAGAACGAGATAGTCCACAATATCAAGAACTTTATTATGACCTTCGGGCGCGGCTTCTCATATCTTGGCAATCAGGTTCATTACGATAAACTTGGACACGACCATTGGGTTGACCTCCTATTCTTTAATCGGGTTTTGAGGTCGCTGGTTGTCATTGAACTCAAAAAAGGCTCTTTCAAGCCGGCATACCTCGGCCAACTGGCCGCCTATCTCCGAGTCCTCGACGATGAGGAACGTATTGAAGGAGAAAACCCGTCCGTCGGAATCGTCCTGTGCAAGGATGCCGACCGCGCTTACGTCGAATACGTTCTTCAAGATTACACCAAACCGATGGGTGTCGCCACCTACAAGTCGAGTCAAGAACAACTGAAAGAAGTTCTGCCGGACGAGGAAGAGATGAAGAAACTCCTATAGGTAGTGCCAACTATATCTTTCAAGGACATAACACAATGCATCTAATGTTATCGGCAACAAGAGTACAGTATTATTGGTGCCCCTGAAGGAGCGGCTAAGGCCTCAAGCAGCCAATCGGCGCTACCCATATTCCATCTCTCCGTTTATACGCGAACGAACCGGTCCCGGTAAGGACCATAAGAAACAACGGCGCTTTCATTCTGTCCGTATCAATCTTCCGGGCCAGATCAGAGAGCGTTTTCGCTCCTTCAGCAATAAGTTTCTCCCCTCCAAGTTTCACTTCAATCAGACCATATTTCCCATTGCGAAGATGCATCACGGCATCACATTCCAAATTGTTCTTGTCCCGGAAGTGATAGATGCTGCCGTCAAGCGCTTCAGAATAAACCCTCAAATCCCTGACACACATCGTCTCGAAGAGCAAGCCCATTGTGTTCAGGTCACCAATCAAATCATCCGGACCTATGCCCAAGGCTGCCGCAGCGATGGACGGGTCAACATAATAGCGAGTGTCAGATGTACGGATGGCGGTTCTTGACCTCAGATTCGGATTCCATGCTGGCGAGTCTTCAATCACAAACAGACGTTTAAGAGCCGATATGTAGGAGGCTATCGTCTCCTCTGTCATTGAACTTTCCGCATTAGACTTGAGATCCTGATAAATCGAAGATATGGGAGCCTGCGCCCCTTGGAACCGCGCATAGCTTTTCAGAAGGCGAAGTGCAAATTCACGGTCTCTCTTTATACCGTCCACCTGCGAGATGTCCGCACCGGCGATAGCATCAATATAGTTGAAAGACTGCCTGAGCGCACCCTTCCTGCTCATTGACAATGCCGCCGGCCATCCCCCTCTGCAAATCAGCCAAGCCAACTCCTCTATCCCCAACCCGTTGGATTCATAGGCTTCTTCAGCTTCTCCGGCAAAGAGGGAAGCGAAACTCAAAGCCCCGTTCGATTCCCCTGACTCCCATAGACTCATGGGCCGCATAACCATCCTCGCCACACGTCCAGTGCCGGTGTGTCTCAGTTTTTCACGCTTCTCGGCAGGGATTACAGTAGAACCAGTGAAAATAAACTGCCCGGTCTTGACATCTCTGTGATCCGCCTCGAATCTGGCAGCATCCCACAACTCCGGCGCATCCTGCCATTCATCAATCAAGCGAGGCGTATCACCCTTAAGAAGCAGTTTCGGGGCCGTCTGTGCCAATTGGACATACGATTCCGAATGCTCCGGATCATTCATATAGACAATGCTTCCAGCCTGCTGCTCGGCCGTTGTTGTCTTGCCGCACCATTTCGTGCCCTCGATAAGGACAAGGCTCGCAGCTTCAAGATTATCCTTGAGCTGTCCATCAGCAATTCTGTGCTTGTAAATTCCCATAACTATGGCAAATATAGGTTCATTCCGGCAAACGGCCAAATTTCATTCCGGCGTTTGGCCAAATTTCATTCCGGTAAATGGCCATTATCCATGTCGACTATAGTTGCACCGTAACGAGCTCACAACCATCAGACGCATTTTGTCCGGCAAAATGAGCTTTTGACGGACAAAATTCTGGTGTGCGGGTTAGCGCGACTGCGACCGTTGTCAATAATTCATCCGGATCCACTCTGAAAAGAAATAATCGTAGATGCGGTAACTCTCGCCTCTTTTCGCGACGAGGTCTTTCTCCACCAATGCCGCAAGCGCCGACTGCACTGAGCTGGCCGATCCGAGCCGGTGTTTTGAAATGAATTCCGTTGAAGTGACGTTACCGGTAAGCCCTTCTTTCGCAAAAACCTGAATCAACTGCTTCTGACGGAAAGACAGGCTTGACAGGATCTCACGGTAACTGTAATCCTGCACCTGGATTATATTGCGCTTTGCCCCGTCAATGTACGACAGCACACACGTTTCTCCTTTATCAGTAATGGAATACAATTCATTCATCATCATCTGGACGAACCATGTGATGCCATCAAATTCATTGTAAACTGTGGATATGACACCCGCATCGATGTCCTTGCCGCCTTCCTGAAACAGCCCCTTGGCGAAAGATGTGTACTTTTCTAAACTTATGGCTTCCAGTCCCATAGTGATCACACTTTGGTAAAAAGGCTTCGCCGGAGAATGGAACATGTTGCTCATCAGATGCCGTTTGCTGCCCGCAAAAACAAACTGTGTCTTTGTACACTGCTGAATTTTTGTCCTCAACAATGCCTCGACATTCTTCTCCCGGTACTCGCCTATCTGCTGGAACTCATCTATCGCAACGACGCACTTTTTCCCGGACGCTTCGAGATAACTGAAAATTTCATCCAGCGTCGTTTCCGGAGCCTTGATATCACCCACGCCGACATCCAGACTTGGCTCCCCGCTTACCGGATCCAGTCTGAAACCGAACTTGAGAGATGCCACGACACGGAAAAAACTTTCCATCCACTTGGTTTTTTGGGGCTTGAGCTTCTCAAACACGGCCTTGCCAAGCAGGTATGCAAACTCCGCAAGATTCCCCGTCGAGTATATGTCCACCAAAAAAGTATCATAACTGTCACAGATCCTTTTCTGGGCAAACGTATGCTGGATAAGGCCGCTCTTCCCCATCCTGCGCTCGGAAATCAACGCGACATTACGCCCGTTGACAATCTGTTTCACAAGGAACTCCGTCTCGGTCTCCCGATCACAGAAATATTTGTCGGAAACATATTTACCGACAATAAATGGATTATCAAGTTCGGTACTTCTCATGTCCGCAAATATAATTATCATATTTGCGATTATCAAACTTATGATAATCCGACCTGACAATGCCCATCTCCGCAAGGCTTGCGGAAATTCGGCCCGTCTGCTCCGGATGGAGTAACTTGCGATACGCAAGGAC
>CAKUYG010000189.1 GCA_934702165.1 uncultured Bacteroidales bacterium
TACCTGAGGAAGCTGCTCTATCCTCTTGCTGACCACATCCTCGACAAATTCGCTCATCCCGAGAAAATCATCTCCCACGGAGTCGCGCATCGTCACATTGATATAGAAAACTGGAATATCGGTGGCACTGGCCTTGAAGACTTTGGGGCGCTCCATTTTTGGAAGGGATGACATCGCCCTGTCTATCTTCTCATTGACCTCAATATAGAAATAATCTATATCCTGTCCCTCCTCGAAAGTCAACGTCATCGTGGCCGTGCCGTCCTTGGACTCGGAGCGGATATCCTTCAGATGGCCTATCTGCACCAGCGACTGCCTCAAAGGCTTGACGACGGCATCATCAAGCTCTCCGGCAGACTTGTCCGGAGCAGTGACCTGCACCGTCACGTACGGGATATCCACATCCGGTATCAAAGACACAGGAAGATTCCGTATGCCGATGATGCCGAGCACGACGAAGACCAGCACAATCATCGAGACGGAGACCGGGCGGTCGAGGAGTCTGTTGAGCATAGGCGGCTATTTTTGTCTGATGCTGACAGAAGACCCGTCGGCAAGATTGAGGTTTCCTGACACTATTATGCTGTCTCCCTCGGAGAGCGACGCCCCGCGGTCTTCATTGGCCTTGATGACATAACTCTCGGAATTGGCTCTGAGCGTATTGACATAGACCCACTCGGCCTTGCCGTTGCGATAGCGGAAGACGACCTCCAGTCCATCCCGGATCACGACAGCGCTCTTCGGGACCACAAGTTGAGAGGAGAGTTTACGCTCCACAACCACCTTGACATTCATCCCGTCCACGAGCCGGGCTCCTCCGCCGACTTGCGCAGTGACGGCAATCTGCCCGTTCTTGTCCACAACGGGATTGATTGCAATTATCTTTCCCCTCACCTCCCCCTCAGCATCACCGAAAGGGGTCACCCGGACCGTCTGTCCGGACGAGAGGAACGGATATTCGGATTCCAAGGCATAGAAATTGACGTCAAAGGAAGAATCACCGACGACAGCGCAGAAAGGATCGGTGCCCGTCCTGTCCCACTCTTTCAGCTTGAGGTCCGCCACCCTGCCACCGAACGGCGCACGCAGCACAGTACCGTCCATGGAGCGCCGCGCCTTGGCGAAATTGATGCGGGCGTTTTCGTAGCCGGAGCGTATTCTCGCGAGCTGGAGGATCTCCGCAGGGGCCGAAGCCGTGTCGGCAGAAGAATATCCCATCCCGGCAAGCACATCAAGGTATTCGAGGCGGGCCTTGTCAAGCTCCAGCTGTGCGCTCTCAAGGGCAAGTCCCTGAGCCTGTGAGTCAAGTTCCGCCAGCACATCCCCCTTCTTGACCGGGAAACCGTTGTGCACATTGACTTTGGTTATCACACCTGATTCCTGGAAATACAGCACGCTCTTGCGGCTGGCAGAAAGTTTTCCATTGGAAAGCAGCTGCATGGGAAAGTCCTGACGGCGCAATGTAACGACCTCTACCTCATTTACTTCAGGAGAATACGCAAGTTTCGAATCGTCCTGCTGCTGTGTCTCGTTCCCCCCACAGGATGCGGCCATGAGCACTGCGGCCACGGCCAGAGGTCTGGCGACCATGTCAATCAAGCATTTCTTCATAATTCACTTCAATATCTTCCCCTGCGATAAAATCATAGAGGGTGAGTTTGCGCAATGTATAATAATAGTTCCAGAAATTGCATATATCCTGGATGTACTTGCTCTCGGCCGAATCGCTCTCGGAACGCGCCGTATTGAGATCTGTCACCGTGGCCTTGCCGCTGCGGAAGCGTTCCATCACAAGTCCGTAGCGTTCTGCCGCTATCGCCCGCGCGCGGCGGGACACATCGCACAGGCGTCTCTGGTTGTTGAACTGTCCCACGGCTGTATACAGGCTGATGCGCTTGTCGTTCTCGGCCTGTTCCACCTTGGCCTTGACCACGTCAGCGGCTGCCTCGGCCTTCATCACCTTGCCCTTTCCCTCACCCCAGTCGAATATCGGGATGGAGAATGTCAATCCCACCACTTCCTGATCAAGCAGGTTGCGGTAGGTGTCCGGCAGAGCTGAGGCCGAATTGGAGAGACCGAAACGGGCGTTAAGTTCCATCGTGATGCCACGGCTGGCTTTAGCACGCGCCACAGCAGCATCGGCATTCAGGATGTCTATGGCGTTGCCGAGGTTGAATGATGAATTGGATGCGGATTTTTCCAAGACAAGGGCATAGTCCATCTCGACATCGGGCAGCGCTTCCTCCAGCACCGGGTTCACCTGGCGTGACTCGTCAAATCCAAGCAGGGAGTTCAGCGACATCCGTGCCTCGTTGAGTTTGACAAGGTTCTCGTTGATGGAAATGCTGTCGTTGAGCATACGGAGTTCGAGCTGGAGATAATCGGAGCGCGTCACTGAACCTATCGCCATCCTGTCGGCGGCCACACGCAACATCCGGGAAGTGTTCTCGTAATTCTTGAGTGATGACTCATATACCTGCTTTGCCACCATCACATCATAGTAAGAATCCACAGCCTTGAGTGTCACCGTCTCCATGGATTCGAGGTAGGTGCGTTTCGCCTTCTCGTATTCTTTCGGGGAGATGAGCCTGTCCCATTTGAACTGGTTGTAGGCGAAGAGCGGCTGGCGATAGGACACCGTCACAGGCTGGGCGTACCATGTATTCTCCGTGGAGGAACCGAACTGGTCTATGCGGCGCAGGTCAGAATAGAGATAGAGCGTGCCGCCGGTAAACGGGATGTTCTGCCGGAGCTGAAGCCCCACGCTGTTCTGCATGTTGTAGTTCTTGGTGTAGAGCATCTCGCCGGTCTCGTAGTTCTGCAGCAGGCGCAGGGAGCGGTCGAACGAGCCGAGCTCCCCGTACAGATGCAGGGACGGCAGGCGGCTGGCCTGATAGGAGCGCCAGGCCCAATAGTCAGAGACAAATGAAGACTTGGCCGAAAGTGCCGCGACCGAACGGGTGCGAGCCTCGGAAATCACCTCTTCAAGAGTCATGTCCTGTGCGTGCAGGGGAAGCAGCGCAAGAAATAATCCGAACAAAAAGTTTACTCGATGAACCATAGGCAATGGATAGTCATTCACAAATATAGTGAAAATTATGGCTTGAACACCCCCACTATGAAATCTTCCGGTACAAATCCGTCGTAACGGCTGTCACGCGAGTCGCAGACATTGTCCCCCACAAAGAAATAGTAGTCTTTGGCGAAGGTGTAGACCTGTCCGGCCAGCCCCGATACCGGGAGGCCGGTCTCGTATTCTATCACTCGGGAGTACATGTCAGCGGCTTCCGGGGAGAGAGTGACGCTCATTCCCTTGCGCGGCACTATCACAGGCCCGAAATCCTTGATCGTCCACTCGTCCTGCTTTGAGGCGAACTGTCCGGCGCGAAGACATTTGAGACGCAGCAGCATGGAGTCGGGCATATCCTTGAGCCGCCTTTCGTTCTGCGGCGGCACGCCTATACTTCCAGTCCGGGAATTGACATAATGTGAGTCGATGATGCTCAGAGTGTCACCGGGACAGGCGGCGCAGCGCTTGGCGTAGACATAGTTGACCTTGAATCCTATCTTTCCCGGCCCTTTGCCGGCAGGGGTATTGTAGAC
>CAKUYG010000190.1 GCA_934702165.1 uncultured Bacteroidales bacterium
TCAATTCATCGCATTCGCGAGAAGCTTTTCCAAGTCTTTTCGGAGAAGTTTGCCTTCGATGGAGATGAAGACGCATTCATCCGGTTCTGTGGCGGTCATGACGAAGCTGGTGATGAACTCCCCGTCCGGGACTATGTAGATGCGGACACGTTCACCGTCATCTTTGGCCTCCATGAGAAGTTCATACTTGCCTTTGCTTATCATCTTCTGTGCATCTGCTGCAAGGGCTTCGTTGATTTTGGGATTTTCGCTGTCGATCAGATACATTCCAGACATTTCCTTGATATAAGGGGAAAGGTTTATGTCCCCGTCAGGCATGTCTATGTCCGGAATGCTTCCCATGAGCCTGAACATTGAAGGGGAGATGTATACGGCGCTTACGTTCTTCTCGTCAGAGTATTTGTTGTAGATTGATTTCCCGTCCTGGGCAAGTGCTGCGATGCTGATGAGGAGCAGAGTTGCGATTATGCTTATCTTTTTCATGATGATTTTTTATTTCTTGTTGATGTTTTCTATTATTTGAGATGCCTTGCCGGTCTGGGACAGGGCGGCATCTGTCAGCTCCCTGCCTGTGTTTATCTTGCTTGAAATGTATCCGAAGGTTCTCTCAAGTTCTGCGTAGGCGGCCGCCGGGTCTTCGAAGGTGTCGGCCGGCATCCGGCTGCTGTTCTGATAGTTGACACCGACTATCAGGGCTGCGGCTACGGCCGCTGCGGCGGGGGCTATGGCGAATTTCCAGCTTGGGCTTTTGCGTGTGGACTTTACAGCCTGGGCAGCGGTGAGCGCGTCCTCAATCCGTCTTCCGAGATTCTCCGGCACTTTTACTGAACTGTCAGACAGAATCTTCTCAAATTCTTCCGGGCCAAGTTTTTCTATGTCTTCTATCCGTTTCATATTCTTTCTATGGCTTTTCTGATTTTTCTTCTTGCGTTGCTCAAGTGAACTCTCATGCTGAGTTGGCTGAGGCCTGTGCGTTTTTGGATTTCTTCGTAGCTGAGGTCATCAAAGACTTTCAGCTTCAGAACGATACGTTCGCTGTCGCTGAGTGAGGTCATCTGCTTTATGGCGGCTTCTATTTTCTGTCGTTCGCTCATCCTTTCATCCTGAAGGATGTCGTCTGCCGCCTGCTGAGGTATCTTCTCTTCTCCCTCCGGCCGGTATCTGCGGAGGCGGTCGATGCAGATGTTTCGCAGCAGGCTTATGCAGTATGCTTTTGGAACCCTTATCGTGTCGAGAGCGTCCCCTGCGTCCCAAAGTTTCAGGTACAGGTCCTGGACTGCGTCTTCCGCATCTGGCTCAGATTCAAGGATATAGAAAGCCACTTTGTACAAGTCGTCCTTGAGCGGCAGGTAGTCTTCTGTGAATTTTGCCGATGTCATTCTGCGGTGGCGACAATCTGTCCGATCTTGTCCATGTCGATTGTACCGTACAGGCAGAGCAGGGTCCCGTCATCCGGAGAGAACAGCACAAGATCCTTGACTTTGCTTCCGTTACCGGTGACGTATCCGTAGATATAAACCGAATCCTCGTCGTCTTTGGCGGACATCAGCAGCTCCACTCCTTCAAGCAGTGCGGTCATCCTGTTGTTGAACTTTTCCTTGATCTTGGGGCTGCAATCCTCATAATCAACGATTGTCATTCCCTTTATGGATTTCATTGCATCGAAAGCGGCTTTTGTCTGTTCCCTTTCCTGCCTGTCCATGTCATCATCGTAGGCGCTCATTGCTCCCGCCTTCCTTATGATCGATGTCATGAACCGTCCCAGATTGATGCTCTCGAACTCGTCGTAGTGTCTGAAATCATTGACGAGGGCGTTTATCTCTTTGCGTGGGACTTTCTTCCCGCTGTCCTGTGCCTGGCAAAGAGCCATACCGGCAGTCAGGATGAGCATTATCAATATCAATTTCTTTTTCATTTCGTATGTTTTTATTGTCGTTTTCTTGACGCGTCATATAATAGACGGACAAGCCTCGCAATTGTTAAGGGCAATATACAAAAAAAGAAGACCAGATTTCCTCTGGTCTTCCCCGTCTGTCAAAATGATTTGCTAATACTTATTGAGCGGCACGCCTGCGGTCATCTGGTTGGAAGCTATGCCCGGATAATCAGTTATCAAGATCGGAGCGGTAGATTTTTATCGGTCTGGATGGCAGCTTAGGGTACAATGCCATGAAGTATGTACGACAAGGCGCGCAGACTCCTAAGTCAGTAGACTCTATTCTTAAGTATAGTTTTATTTTGTCAAGGTTCTTCTTAATCCGCTGATTAGTGATGCTATAGCCTCCCATAGCGCAATCATAGAAACCAGCAATAATCGAGTATTCATCAAACACTCCTTTTGTGAGTTTTGACTCGAGGTCACACTTGGCAGCAATCTCATTGATGGTGGACAGATCGTTGATAACAACGGCCTCTGCGTATGGATGTTGGTCGCTTACAACGAGGAGGCTTGAATGTACCTCAATACCGTTTTCACGCAGCAGATCCGGGACAATCTCGTGAATCTCCTCTCTTGAGAACAGGTCTGTCCCATAATCGTTTTCCAATGAAACCGGAGCTATTGCTTCCTTGTCGGTTCCGTTGAAGATGTCGTCCATCTTAGAGCAACTCACCATGCCAAGCACGAGTGTTGCGAGGATAAATAACTTTTTCATAATGTGTCAGTTGTTTTGATTGTGATCGAATATTCTCAAATATACTTTGCGTCTGCAGCCGTCAGGAACGGAGATTTCAGAAGGAGTCTCCACCGAGAGGTCCATCAGAGAGCAGCCTCCTAAAAGGCTCGCAGAGCAGACGGATAGGAATAATAGTTTTACTCTATTCATAAATAGTTTTTTTATTTGTAAAGTAGCCCGTCGCAAATATAGAGTTTTTTATGAATATTTATGCGATATGAGGGAAATAAATAATTTTATTAATGATTCGTACTCGGCAACGTTTTCCAATCAAATATACTAAAGTCAATCGTGCGTTTCGAAAAACCGTGCAGACAAAACAGGCAGGCCATTATGGCCTGCCTGTGCAAATCAAATATTACGGTTTTTGCTAATACTTGTTGAGCGGCACGCCTGCCGTCATCTGGTTGACGCGGCGTTTGATGCCCTCGAGGGTCTTGGTGTGGGCATCGAGCTCCGCCTGCTGCTCAGCAGTCGGGATTTCGCCTTTTTTGAGACTCAAGGCATCCACATGCTCGGCGCAGGAGGAGAGGGCTTCATCTATCAGTCCGACGATCTCCACCATGTCTTTCTCCACGTAGCCTCTTGAGGTGATGGCCGGTGTCCCGACGCGGATACCCGATGTCTGGAACGGCGAGCGGGTGTCGAACGGAACCATGTTCTTGTTGACTGTGATCCCTGCCCTTTCAAGCTGAGTTTCGGCTATGCGCCCTGTCAGAAGTTCGAATTTACCCCTAAGGTCAACGAGCATGAGGTGGTTGTCCGTGCCGCCGCTTACAATCTTATAGCCGCGCTTGAGGAATTCATCGCTCATGGCCTTGGCGTTGGCGACAACCTGCTTTTGATATTCCTTGAACTCCGGCTGGAGAGCCTCGAAGAATGCCACAGCCTTGGCTGCGAT
>CAKUYG010000191.1 GCA_934702165.1 uncultured Bacteroidales bacterium
GTTTCAGGCATTTGCGGTACATCTCCGGGATGAACTGGGCTGCAGCGAGGGCAAGTCCGCAGATGACGGGGAGGTAGATGAGGTTGTCCACCAGGATCGAGTATTTCCCGACAGCATAGCTCCAGAGGAAACCGTAGCCCTGCAGGGAAGCATTTTTGGCGAGGGCCAGAAAATCGTAGCCGGTGAAGCCGATGAGCATCAGAGCCAGGCACGCGATGGCCGTCCCGGTCTTCAGCCACTCTTTGTATATCATTGACTTGAACATAATCAGTATTTTCCTGTAAGTCCGATGAAAGCGTCTTCGAGGTTCATGTGCTCAGGCTTGAGATCTTCCGCACGTATGCCCTCTGCATCAAGAAGCCTTCGGATTTCCTCCGGTCCGGCGAAGGAGTAGAGTTCCGAGCGTCCCCGGTATTCCGACGGGTGCAGGATTGTCTGAGAGGCTTGCGGGGCGGCTCCCGTGTAGGTGTAGCGCAGGAGACTCCCTGTAAGGGTGCTGATCTTATCGTGGAAGAGGATCCGTCCGTAGTCCATTATGATGCAGTCGTCCACAAGTTTTTCGACGTCCTGTATGATATGGGAGGTCATGAAAACTGTCTTGTCTTCTGACTTGGCGTAGTCACGCAGATATTCGATGAAGAGCCTTCGGTAGCCGGGATCCAGACCCAGAGAGAAATCATCAAGCACCAGCAGATCAGCATTCTGGGCAAGTATCAGCCCCAACGCCACTTGAGATTTCTGGCCGTTGCTCATGTTGGAGATCTTCTGGCCGGGGGCAACCTTGAGCCTGGACATCAGTTCGTAGTAGGCGTCCCTGTTCCATTTCGGGTAGAATCCGGCATAGAACTTTTCGATCTGCCCTATGGTCATGAAAGAGTACTGGACATGTCCTTCGAGTAGAAGCGCTATCCTTGCTCTGGTGATCGGGCTGATGGCGGCGGCATCCTCTCCGAAGACCGTGCAGCGTCCCGATGTCGGCTTGAGATATCCCATCAGGATATTGATGGTGGTCGTCTTGCCGGTCCCGTTCTTGCCGAGAAGGCCTGTGATTGTGCCCCTGGCGACAGTGAAACTCAAATCCGAGTAGATGCGCCGTCTGCCATAATAATGTGTCAGACGGTCGCAGACTATTACATTGTCTTCCATTCTTGCTGGTTTTGCGGCAAAAGTAAGTCCTTAATCCGTGAAATTGTGCTGCCTTGACTTCAAAATCACCATAAATGGGGATGATGCGGCAAAAGATTCCCATGTTATTGGGATTGCCCTCCCGGTTATGCCGTCCTATCTTTGCGCCGTTTTTCAATTACTGTGTTATGAATGTTCTGCTTTCGGCGCTTGCTGTGGTCGCACAGCTTTTCTCCCTGACAGGCTTTGTCCGGGATGCGTCCGATTCTTCCCCTCTGTCGGCGGCTGCTGTGACCGTGCAGAGGGGAGGACAGACATTCAAATGGTCTGTCTCGGGGGATGACGGCCGCTATGCCATAAGCGGCCTTCCCGCCGGGAAATACGAGGTCAAGGTGTCGTATGTCGGCTATCTCACGGTCACGAAGACTCTTGTCCTGGACAAGGACACGGTGCTCTCCGTACGTCTGAACCAGGACACCGAGCAGCTCCAGGAAGTGGTGGTGACAGCCACCGAAAACAGAGGCGTCACATCTTCCACGAGGATCGGCGTCGATGCCATCTCTCATATCCAGCCGTCAAGTTTCGCGGATATACTCGAGCTGATGCCCGGCGGAATGGCTAAGGATCCTTCGCTGGGCAGTCCCCAGCTTATCAACCTGCGTTCGGCCAATGCCTTGACTGACAGCGACTACGCCACTTCGGCCCTGGGTACGCGTTTCGTGGTGGACGGCAGGCCTCTGGACAACGATGCCAACCTCCAGTCCACTCCGGCCTACAGCAGCTACGGGAGCAGTTACGTCAATTACGGGACAGACATGCGCGAGATAAGCACGGAGGACATCGAGAACGTCGATATAGTCCGCGGCATAGCATCGGTCAAATATGGTGACCTCACCAGCGGTCTTGTCAATATCATCCGCAAACGCGGAGGCGGTGATCTGCACGCCCGCTTCAAATCGGACATGAAGAGTAAACTCTTCTATCTCGGAAAGGGTTTCGAGTGGGGAGAAAAGCCAGACAGGACCACTCTAAACACCAGCGTCAATTTCCTTGATTCCCGCGCGGATCCCCGCCAGACACGCCAGAACTGGAAGCGCCTTACCGCAAGCCTCAGGGCCGGGAAAGACATGAGCGGGGAGCGGTTCAGCAGACAGCTTACCGCCAGCCTCGACTATACAGGATCCTTTGACAGGCAGAAGTCAGATGTGGATCTGGACATCACCGAAGGCGGGATGCCGATAGAGACCTACAGCTCCGCCTACAACAAGTTCGCACTCAGCGGCGGTTACATCTTGAGGTCCATTCGTGACTCCTCTTTCTTCCGCTCCTGGGAGAGCCACGCATCGCTCACTTACGAGATGGATCTCATCGACCGCTGGAAACACAACGCTCTCGGCAAAGCCACCCCCGTCTCCACTTCGCTTGAACCGGGGGAGCATGACTTTGTATTATGTTCAATATTTTTTACGATAATCGCACCATAGCAATTCCACAAGATATTTTTGCCACTATCACAATTTTCTCTCTGTAAATACTCAAATTCTGTAAGATATGCTGCTGCACGTTCTCTGTTACCATCAAAGATACTACTTATCATTTTTTCGCACATATCATAGAAAACATCATACTTGCTTATCTTTTCACGAATAGCATCGGATTTATCTAACTGATTAATCTCATTATTGATTCTAAATGTCAATGACTGTTCTTTTCGTTTCAAATCAAACATAAGATTTTTCAAATCATTATATTCTTCGCTCTTAATATCCACTTTGATTCTGTTATCTAATAACATAGCAACATTAAATTTATTATCTGATTTCCACTTATATTTTTTATTTGCGGTCTCTTTACGAATATAAGCACATATGCGGTCACAATTACTGTCAGAAATCTTTTTACAATTAGCACGCTTCTTATCTTTAGCATACTGGAAAAAATAAGGTGGCTTTTGACTAATTAACTCATTATATGTTTCCTCATACTCGCCAAGAGAAATATTTTGCTGTGTTTTCGGAAAATCAATCGTCAAATTATTGTAGCAACACATCACTTTATTAAATGTATCATCAATCTGTGCATTATTATAATTTTTGGTCATAGCATTTGATATATCACCAATATTTGAATTATCCATGCTTGCCACAAGTGCCTTATAGATGGCTTCCTTTGTAATCTGTGGTTTATCCGCATCAAATCCTTCATAATATAGTATATTCTTGTCGGTGGGTACACACTCAATTAATGTCTTATTAGGTGTAATCAGTGCATGGTCTCCGTCAACATCAAATTGCAGTATTCTACACAATAAATCGTGACTACTAACAACTAAATCATCACCTACAAACCATTCTTTACATTGCTCTAATACTTCATCTTTTACAAGTTTTCTGATTCCATGCTCCATATAAAGGTGTGGGC
>CAKUYG010000192.1 GCA_934702165.1 uncultured Bacteroidales bacterium
GGTCCTCAGTGCATGAGAGAATCCTCAACGAATTGGCCGCGCACACCGCACGGGTATAGCGATGCAGGAACATCGAGTCAGTCTTGAGACGCACCACGCCTCCAGGCTTCAGCATAGAACGGTACCGCTCCAGAAAAAGCGGGGATGTAAGACGGGAATTCTCACTGCGAAACTGCGGGTCAGAGAAGGTCAACCAGATTTCCGACACCTCTCCGGGAGCGAAGAAAGCCGTAATGAACTCCACTCTGGTGCGCAAGAACGCAG
Source organism: uncultured Bacteroidales bacterium (assembly GCA_934702165.1). Classification (GTDB taxonomy): domain Bacteria; phylum Bacteroidota; class Bacteroidia; order Bacteroidales; family UBA932; genus Cryptobacteroides. The sequence continues at coordinate 265 of CAKUYG010000192.1, forward strand.
CATTGCCGATATGCTCGCGCGTGACCCTGCCGGCACCTTTCCACAAGCGCGCTCCCTTGATATCCACCCCGACATAGTCGGAATCGGGATTGCGCAGAGCAAGGTCAACAGTATACTCCCCCTTGCCGCAGCCGAGCTCCAGCACCAGCGGCGCATCCGGAGCACCACCGGGGAACATCTTCTCCCTCCAGCGCCCCTTTATCGGATGGTCCTTGAGATTGAAAAAACCATCCGCGAGAAGTTCCCGCGAAGAAGGCTGCAACAAGCAGGCGAAAGTCTCGTTCTCCGCGAATTTCCTGAGTTTATCGTGCCCCATCGTTTCTTCTGTATATAAGTCCGAGACCAAGGAATTCCTTGCCGGGATCAACAGGCCGGACATTCAGTTTCCATTCACCATATTCCGCCGGCACCATACCGCTCCTATACAGCTCCCGCACTCCCCTGCTGTCCAGTGCCCCCATATACACAGTCTCATAGAGGCTGCGACCAGACGGGGCCGTCCAGCTAACCCGGAGTTCAAGATTGCTCTTCCGCCCGGCGGCAAGCCTGCTGTAGAACCAGAAGTCATAAGTAGCCAAAGAGTCTGTCATGTCCACGGGAAACGAGTACACTCCATTATCCGCCCTGTCAGAGCGGATGAAATTTTCGGTCTGGGACGGTCTGGCACAGGCTGCCAGCAGCAGACAACTGATAAACGGGATCAGCGCCCTCATTTCTCCCCGCCCTCGGGTTTCGGTGCGTTCTGGCGAGGACGGCCGCCACCGGACTGACGCGGTCTGCCGTCCTGACGCGGACGACCACTACCCTGACGAGGCCTGTCTTGACGCGGACGGTCACCGGACGCCTGTCTCGGCTGCGGGGCAGTCCCTTGTTTCGCCGTATCCTGAGACTGCTGTTTGCCGCCGCGGTTGCTCCCACGGCCCTTTCCGCCCTTGCGGCGGCGCGGAGCATCGAAACGGCTGATGCTGTCATCCCCGACTGCCGTCACGAACTCCGGCGCCACAGGCTCCGGCTCGCTCTTGAGCGACTCGGGCTTGATGCCGTTGCGGTTCATCTTTATGATCTCGCGCACCTCAGAGGCCGCGAGCGGATAGAGCTGCGCATCGGAAGTCTTGTCGTAGGAGAAATACATCACTTCTTTGAGGATGTCAGTCTTGCGGAGGTAGGCCGGTCCGTCCTGGAAATCAAGAGGTTCGTTCACCTTAGGGATGCGTGACTGGGCATCGAGGTAGGTCGCCACCTCGTAGTTGAGACAGCACTTGAGCTTTCCGCACTGGCCTGCAAGTTTCTGAGGGTTGAGCGAAAGGTCCTGACAGCGTGCCGCCGCCGTGGAGATGCTCTGGAAGGAAGAGATATAGTTGGCACAACACAGTTCGCGCCCGCACACGCCAAGCCCGCCGATGAGCCCGGCTTCCTGACGCGCTCCGATCTGCTTCATCTCTATCCTGATATGGAACTCCTCTGCGAACGCCTTGATGAGCTGGCGGAAATCCACGCGTCCGTCGGCTATATAGTAAAATATGGCTTTGGTGCCGTCCCCCTGGAACTCCACATCCCCGATTTTCATCTCAAGTCCCATCTCAGCGGCGATGCTGCGGGCCTTGATCATGGTCTCCTGCTCGCGGGCTATCGCCTCCTGCCAGCGCTCGATGTCGGTCTGGCGGGCTTTGCGGTAGATTTTCTTGAATACCGCAGTCTTGGGGTCTATCCCCTTGCACTTCATCTGGCGTCCGACTATCGGGCCCTCAAGTGTCACTATGCCAAGGTCAAGCCCGGTCGTGGCCTCTACCATCACCAAGTCGCCAAGGCGGACATTCTGTGGGGAATCATTGATATAGATTCCCTTGCGGGTATTCTTGAAGCGCACCTCGAAAAGGTCCTTGCAGGAGCCGTCCTGTGCGTCTTTCAGCCAGTTGTAGTCGCCGAGCTTGCAGCAGCCGGAGCGATAGGTGCACGAGACTTCCCCGGACTCGGCGTCATGGGTCACGACGCAGCCCCTGGAGCAGTCGAAATGTATGGATTCTCTGATATCGTTCATATTAACTTGAAAAGTCTGTCCACCATATCCGTAAACAGCAGGCGCGCGTTGACATTGCGGTCAATCAGGAAGCTGGTATTGTCGAAAACGGCAAGTGCAGCCCTGGGAAATGTCTTGGGAACGGCGGAAGCCCACTTGATGGCATCCCCGCTGCCGGACCCGGGAGAGCCGAGTCCCTGCTGCGCAAGGAATATGAGGCGGAGCTGGTATGATGCAAATTTACAAAATGACTTGGCTGTTTCCCTGGACGGCAGCGCAGCTATAGCCTCTCCGGCATCAAGGGCGGAAAGCAGATCACGGCGCATGAGCGCATCCATAAGGGCGGAAAACAGCTCCGGAGAAGCAAAAGACGAAGCGCTGTCGACTGCACTGGCCGGCTTGACACGAATCAACTGGCAGCGCGAAGAAATAGTCCGCAGAACCCGTTCCGAATGATGGGTGATCAACAGGAACTGAGTCTGGAGAGGCGGCTCCTCTATGATCTTGAGCAGGCGGTTGGCCGCATCAGCATTCATCTTCTCCGGAAGATAGCAAAGCACGGCCTTGTAGCCGTCCTCAACGGCCGTGAGAGACATCTTTGAGATTATCGACTTGGCCTCCAGCAGGGCTATCTCTCCCTTTTTGCCCTCGATTCCGAGAGCCTCCTGAAGATCTTCCTCGCGGAAATAAGGGTTATCGAGCACGAGCTGCCTCCAATACGTCAGGAAGGAGTCTGACGTCGGCTTGTCATCGCTGACCTTGGAACTCTTGTTCACAGGAAAGACGAAATGCACGTCCGGATGAATCAGCTTGCTCATCTGACGGCAGGACGGGCATTCGCCGCATGGCTCGCCGTCCGCACGCTGGCGGCAGTTGAGATATTGAAGGAAAGCGACCGCCAAGGCAACCGCCCCGCAGCCGTCGTTCTCATAGAGAAGCATCGCGTGCGGCACCCTCCCGCTGTCGGCCATCGACACGAGAGTGCGCTTTAGCGCGTCATTTCCTATAATCTCATCAAACTTCATAATTCTCTTTTGGGCATGCTCTACTTGTTTCGCATTGCGGTGAAACGGGCAAGTTCGGCGAGAAGCTCCCGTTCCGTCGAAGGGGCGAGCAATGATATGGAATCTATGGCCTTCCCGACAAATCCGTCAAGACGCCTCTCCGCGTATTCAGTGCCGTGGTTCTCAGCCACAAAC
>CAKUYG010000193.1 GCA_934702165.1 uncultured Bacteroidales bacterium
GCACGGCAGTACTCGCAGATGGTCATTGCCGTGTAGACGGACGCCTCACGTGCGGCCACAGGCATGTTGGATGTGTTGCAGATGATGGTGGTGCGCTCCATGAGCTTGCGTCCCGTGTGCGGGTCGACGAGTTCAGGGAATTCGGTGAATATCTCCACGACCTCGTTGGCACGTTCGCCGCAGGCCGCCATCACGATTACGTCAGCCTCGCCCTGCTTGGCAATGGCGTGCTGGAGCACGGTCTTTCCGCAGCCGAACGGTCCCGGGATGAAGCCCGTACCGCCTTCGGCGATGGGGTTGAAGCTGTCGATAACCCTGACCCCGGTCTCCATGATCTTTTCCGGGCGCGGCTTCTCGCGGTAGGCCTTGACCGCCACCTTGACCGGCCACTTCTGGGTCATCGTCACATCTACGTCCCCGTCAGGGCCGGTGAGTGTGGCGATCACGGTGTCGACATTGTACTGTCCTGCCGGTGCAACGGTCTTGACGGTGAATTCGCCCTTGAAGCTGAACGGCACCATTATCTTGTGCGGCAGCCAGCCTTCCTTGACTTCACCGAGCCAGCTTGCGGCTGAAACCTTGTCGCCCGGCTTGGCAAGCGGAGTGAAATCCCAGAGTTTCTTGCGGTCCAGAGGGTCGGTGTACTCTCCACGCTTGAGGAAGACACCCGTCATGGTTGTGAGGTCGTTCTGCAGACCGTCGTAGACGCTGGACAGCAGTCCCGGTCCGAGAGTGGCTTCCAGCATTCGTCCCAGAAACTCGACCTTGTCGCCGTTTTTGAGGCCTCGGGTGCTCTCGAAGACCTGCACGGAAGCCTTGTCACCGTTGACCTTGATGACCTCGGCGAGAAGCTGTGTTCCGCCAAGGTCGATGTGGCAGAGCTCATTCTCCGCCACCGGCCCGTCGACGCTCACCGTCACGAGGTTGGAGACGATGCCTGTCACCTTTCCTGTTGTATTCATTGTATCTGTGTATTTTTCTTGTTGTCGTATGTTGAGCGGATTTCCTGGACGAGCTTGCGGAAATACTCCTGTCCTGTCTCCGGATCGAGCCTTTCCCAGCGCTCCACCACCTTGAGCTTGGCGACGAAGGCGAGGATGAGATCCAGATCGAAGAGTGACCAGAGTGTCAGATCGTCAGCCTTGCGCCACATCAGGTCGTCAAGCCCCCTCTCTCTGCGGAGGATGTCCCCGCAGTCCAGCACGGTCTGTACTTCCTGCCTGAGCAGCTCCTCATCTTCCAGTCCGCTGTCGATCCTGATGACATCAGTCCCTTCAGGGCGGCCGACGGTGGAGTTGATCCAGTTGACCTTGGTGTTGCGGACCATGAGGTCGTAGGTGAAGAAGCCGCGGATGAAACGGTTGCGGTGCTTGATGGCGGCGGCATAGAAGTCCGGCCCCAGATTCTCCTGGTCGTAGCCGGAGAGGAAGAAGTCCAGAAGGGTGTTGTCCCTGCCGGTGAGCTGTGAGCGTATATCTTCCAGGACGGCGGCTGTATCGATGTGCCACGCCTTCGGTGAACCGCTCTGCAGAAGGGGCAGGCCCGCTATGATGTACTCGTAGTTATTCATCCTGTCCGAAGAGAATCTTCCTTGTCACAGGACGGATGTATCCGGTGATGAGCTCGCGGAATGTCTCGTCGCTCAGGCTGACATACCAGCTGCCGTCCTTTGGACCTATAGTGAAGCCGCCGGTGAGTTTTTTGGAGAACTGCGCCTGCACGCCCTTTCCGAGTGTTTTCTGGAGGCTGTCCTTGACCCACGGTTCCAGTTCTGACTGCAGGGAGGCAGGGAGGACGAGAGAGAGGTCGCAGGTCTGCTCGGCATTGAACTTGTCGGCCACGGCGCTGATGATCTTCTTGATGAACTCCGGATCGGACAGGGTTTCACTGACCTTGCCGCTGACCAGAGAGCCGAGCAGCAGATCCTCAATGCTCTTCTTGGCTGTCTGGAGGCTCTGAGAGGCGGCCATCCTGATGTCTGATTCGGCCTTGGCTTTTAGTGAGGCGGCGTCCTTCTCGGCTGCCTCCACAATGGAAGCGGCCTCGGCGCGGGCCTCAGCCACTATCTCGTCGGCTTGCTTATGTGCCTTGGCAAGAAGGAGTTCTCCCTCCTCCTTGCCTTTCGACAGTCCCTCGTTGTAGAGTTTGTCGGTAAGTTCCTGTAGTTTATTGGACATATAGAGTTTGTTATTAGTCAAATGTGCTTGACCGCGAAGCGCAGCCAAGCACAAATATACGCAAAAATAAAGCCAAATTCAATATGTCAGGCTGCTGTCAGTTCACTCTGATGTCCCGGACGCAACGGGCCTCGGACTTGCCGTTCTCGTAGACAGTTATGTTGCCGCCGTTGATTCCGAAACCGTAGCTGAATTTTTTTGTGCCCTGATCTTTGACGCCCTTGTTGTTCTTGCCCAGGGCTCCGAACGACCAGTAGGTACGTGTCCAGATGGCTCCGGGCTTATAGTGTTCTATATAATAGAACATGACGGCGAGTTCGACCTGGTTGGGGATCCTGTAGCCTTCAGGGCAGGCCGGGTTGCCTTTGCCTGCTGCGATGCTGTCGTCAATGCGCTTGTTGTAATCCTGGAAACCGTAGGATGCTCCTATGCTCGTGTTTTCCTTGTATACTTCAAACTTTTTGTACAGGCGGTTCTCGACTCCGTGCTCGTCCGACATCGGAAGCTCCCTTGAGGTGTAGTAGCGTAGGGCGTTCTTGTTGAGGTGGGTGGCGGTGAAGATGACATTCTCCTGCTTTCCAGCCCCGCCCCCTTCCATCTGGATGAAGTCTTCCGGCTCCTTGTCAAGGGAGTATGTATCATCGGAGACTCCGCCTATATTGCCGAGGTTGCGGATGCAGCGGACCGTCTTGGCTGTCACGAATTTTGTCGGGTCATCGAGAAAACTGCTTGCCCAAGCCGGGTAGGCATCACCTGTCGAGATGCCCTCTTCCGCCCAGACCATGGTGGGGTTGTTGCTGTTGTTGCTGTAGATGGTACTGGATATCACATGCTGCTGCCAGTCGGCAAGGACTTTGGATTTCTGCTGTTCCGGTGTCTTGTTGTACATCTGTACATCGCTGGATAGCAGACCGTTGCCTATGTACATGCCGACAAGCTGGCGGATGGAGGCCATGTACCAGCGGATCTCGTCCCGGTCGATGATGCCGTTGCCGTTGTTGTCGCGGTTGCGAGACATGCAGGAGTACCGCAGGTAGGCGTAGTCATCGTTGAGGACGGGGGTGGAGTTGTCCACCTCTTGATTCAGGTATGTGCTCCATTTTTCTCCTGTCTTGAATGTCTTGCCGTCCGTGTCGACGAGCCCCCATTCCTTGGCTGTGTTGAGAAGCCCGTTGGAGCCGCTGCTGTTGCCGCGGTTTTCCTGTGCTTTGGTTGACCAATAGGTCCATTTGCCATCGTACTCATCAGTGCTTTCTACGCCCCAGGCTGTATGGAGGGCAGTGTATGACGGGTCGGT
>CAKUYG010000194.1 GCA_934702165.1 uncultured Bacteroidales bacterium
TGGCTGGAATGGCAGCTCAAGGGCGACACCGAAGCGGCGAAACTGTTCCAGGGCCCGGACTGCGGCCTTTCACGCCGCGAAGGATGGACCGTCGAGAAGAATCCGCTCATAGACAAAGAGTAAGCAGCCGGATCGGCAGCCCATATCGGGTGTTTTCATTTCCGCGACTGATCCTCCAGCTGCTTTAGGTAGAAGAAGGCTTCCAGGCTTATCTTCTTGATTCGGTTCAGTTTGTTAAGGGACAGATCCCCGATGGTCTGGGGAATCAGGGCTGCATCCATTTCTGGGCTGTAATGAGCGACGGTATTGATGCCGTGCCGGATGAGCCTGGTAAGGCATGCAACTTTGGCGGCATCACGTACGGCCTTTTCCATGGAATAGCGCTCGATAATGATGAAACCATCCACACGGTGCGAACCGGCTGTCAACCACTGATATTCCTCACGGGAGAGACCGCCGTGGAGGCAGATGTTGAGCGCGGTATTGTAGGCATCGTCCAACACATCTTCGGGTGAGAGGTCGCCCAGTCCCCGGTAACCAAGTTCAATTGGAGCGATGTTCCGGAAGGTCTTCCGGACAATGGACAGATCATCTACCCGGTCCAAGATGGAGCTGATGTCGAAGAGCTGCTTCATAATCTCCATCGAAAAGGGCTTTTTACCCTTAAAGAACGGAATGCCGGTGGTGTGGGGTGCGAAGGCGGTGAGTTTGTCGCCGAGCATATCTTCCATGCTGGGGCATTGGACCATAATCGGATCGCCCTCGGTCTTGAGCAGTGGGCCGGCGATGGGAAGCTCCACAACCTTGTTGTAACCGACGTTCTCATACAATACGTCCAGGAGGATGGTATCGTTGGGATGCCCTGCAGGATAGGAGACTTCGTATTTGTATTCGGCATGGGACTTCGGGACTCCCGTGCGGGAAATGTGCTCTACCTCTTTGGCACCAGTGAATCCGTATACCTCCGCATTCTCTCCCAGGTATTCTTTGATGTCAAGGCCGGGTGGGCAGACGATATCCACATCGATGGAGAGTCGTCGGGAACTGCCCAAGTGGAGCATCAGGGCCGTGCCGCCTTTGAAGATGAATGGGCAGCCGGATAACTTGAGGGATTCCAGAAGGGAGAAGGCCCGGATAGATTTCTCAAGGAGGGCGACATCCTTGATGTTGGGATATTGGGAGCGGAGGGATTCAATCCAAGCTTTGGTGCGGCTTTCGGGGCTAATCATTGTTCTGGAAGTCTATATTGTTGAGAATTGTCCGGATTCTTTCGCTGCATCTGCGACGACGGGCGTAACGCTGGAGTTTTGGCATGGAGATGCGGCAGTCTCGGAGGACTTTTTCATAGATGGTGAATACTTCGGAGCCCTGGAGGTAATCGAATTCCGGATTGACGGCGATGTCCACAAGGACTTTCTCGGCGGCGGGGACTACGATCCCCTCTATGGTCTCCAACGGGGATTCTGTGTAAAGCGGGTTCACGACGACGCAGTCCCGTCCGGAGCCGTATTTGTAATAATCTTCCTTGCTGGGGTTGAGGAGGACGGCAGTGTCCGGATACATTTCACGGATAGCATCGAAGAAGGTCTGCAGCAGGAAGCGCTCGACATCAACGATGGTCATCTTGACGTTGGGAACGTGCAGCATAAATGGTACGACACTGGCGGCGTCCCAAACGCAGAAATCGGCAAGCGGGTAACGCTGTTTCAGGCTGCGTGCCAAGTCGGCCGTTTCAGGCTGCGGGAGGATTACCCATTTGTATTTTTCATCTTGGGGCAAAGCGTACTCTCCCCATCCTGCTTTGATAAGGCGGCCGGTGGCCACGAGCCTGGCCAAAAGGGTCGTGAGGCTGGCGTCATTGATGTCACTGCTGCTACGCAGATATTTCGCAAGCTCTTTCTTTTTGAATGGGCCGCGGCGAATCGTTGCGTAGCTGATTATGCTGTCACTTACCTGCATGGTGGCATTGATTTGACGCAAAAGTAAAACAAATTCGGCTCGAAACAAAGAAATGAGCCGAAAATGTTTTACTTTTCACAATGAGTTAGAGGTCAAAATAAAGAGCCTATCACGGCCAATATCCGGCATGACCCACTTTTCATCGATGCCTCCGGTGCTGCGGCCTTTCACGCCGTGAAGGATGGACCGTCGAGAAAAACGTGCTCATAGACAAAGAGTGACCTCTCAGTCGCATCCTTCATCCGGTTTCAGCAGCTTGACCGCTATATGCGCACAAGCTTCCGCATCGGCAAGAGCATGGTGGTGGCGGGTCAGGTCATAGCCGCAGGCGGCAGCCACGGTCTGGAGCTGGTGATCCGGCAGGCTGCAACCGAAATGCTTGCGGGAGGCTGCGAGGGTATCGTAAAACTCATAGTCCGGGTAATCCATCTGATACACCCTGAACACCTCTTTCAGGCATCCTTCATCAAAGGGGCTGTTGTGCGCCACAAGCGGCAGCCCCTCAATCATCGGGGCAATCTTCTCCCATACGTACGGAAACACAGGAGCGTCTTCCGTGTCTTCCTCGGACAAGCCATGTACCCGCTGGCAGAACCACTTGTAGTATTCCGGCTCCGGGTGAATAAGACTGTAGAAAGAATCCTCAATCCTCCCGTCCCGGACGATCACCACCCCGACGCTGCACACGCTGGAGCGGCACTCGTTGGCAGTCTCGAAATCAATCGCTGCGAAGTCTTTCATAATCAGTAGTTGGCAAGCATTTTTCTGAGGTCTTCCCGCACCTCCCGGCGGAAATATTCCGGAGAGAGTACCGTCACCGAGGCTCCGCGGCTGAGAATTTCCTGCTTGAAGTCGTATGTCGTAGCCAGATGATAGCGGTATACCGTATAATCCGCATCCGATTCGGCCTCCACCTTACGCTGGGAACCATGCAGCGGCAGGGTGTCGAAATACTTCTCCTGGCTTTTCGCAACCCTGATTTTGACTTCCGTCGGCTCATTGTCAGCACCGACAATTATTCCGAAATAATCGGCAAAGAACTGTTCGGCGCTGAACTCCGCCGGCAGTTCGAAACGCCGGCTTGTCTGCACCACCTTGAGCATCCTCTCATCAAGGGAATAAATCCAGGGATCATCCCTCCCTTCGCTCCTGGCCAGCACATACCAGCGCTGCCTGAAGAGTTTGAGACAGTAAGGCTCGGCCTTGAAAGTATTGGGTTCATCACGCCAGAAGCTCTGATAAGTCATCTCTATGACCTTGCCGTCACGCATGGCGTTAACGATGACCGGAAGCCACTTACGCGAAGACGGTACATTCTCGAAAAGGATGCGGCCCCGCATATCCTTCGTCTCGTTGAGCAGGTTGTTCATCGACAGGGACTCCAAAAGCCACTGGCGGATGCCGTCAGCCTCCAGATCGTCACTGTTGGCGATATAATAGCCCAACG
>CAKUYG010000195.1 GCA_934702165.1 uncultured Bacteroidales bacterium
ACCTTGACGAGCTCGTGGTGCGCCACCTTCAGGTCGAGAATTTCGCCCAGCCGGACATGAAAGCCTGGAACGAGTTCCTCTCCCGCCTCAAGAATCCGAAGTCTGAAGTGGACATAGCCCTGGTGGGCAAATACGTGGAGCTTCAGGACGCCTACAAGTCAATCCTCGAATCATTCGTGCATGCCGGCGCAGCCAACGAATGCAAGGTCAGGGTGCATACCGTACACAGCGAACACCTTGACGAGGGCAACGCCGAGGAAGTCCTCGGCAAAATGGACGGCATCCTAGTGGCGCCGGGATTCGGTGAGCGCGGCTTGGAAGGCAAGGTCGTGGCAGTGAGATACGCCCGCGAGCACAATGTGCCGTTCTTCGGGATCTGCCTCGGCATGCAGATGTGCGTGGTGGAATTCGCGCGCGACGTGCTCGGATACAAGGATGCGGCCTCCGCGGAAGTCAACCCGAAATCCTCCCATCCGGTCATCGACCTCATGGAAGACCAGAAGTCCACGACCATCAAGGGCGGCACCATGAGGCTCGGAGCCTACGACTGCCAGCTTAAGAAAGGCTCCCTCGTGGAGCGCATATACGGGACTGACATGATTTCTGAAAGGCACCGCCACCGCTACGAATTCAACTCCGAGTACCTTGAGGCATTCGAAAACGCGGGGCTCGTGGCCACGGGACGCAACCCGCAGACGGGGCTCGTGGAAGTGGTCGAGATGCCGTCCCACCCGTTCTTCATCGGAGTGCAGTTCCACCCGGAATTCAAGAGCACCCCTGAGCACCCGCAGCCGATCTTCACAGCCTTCGTCAAAGCCGCGATGGACTACAAGGCGGGAAGAAAATAAAATATTTTTGTTATATTAGTGGCTCGAAAATTTATTAGCCCAATGAAAACAAACCTCATCGCCACAGCTGCTGCGGCAGCTGTAGTCCTTTTCGTTGCAGGATGCAACAAAGAGGAAGTCAAGACTCCGCTTGCTTCTCCGGAGCCAAGTTATCTTGTGTCAGTAGACTCAAAAGCCTACGAGTTCAGTTGGACAGCGGTCGAGAACGCCTCCGCCTACTCCTATAAGCTGGTCGCCGCTGACGGCACCGTCGCCAAAGAAGATGCAGCTTGCACCGCTACTGAAGCTTCAGTAAGCGGACTTGCCGCCGGGACCGAATACACCTTCAGCGTGGCCGCAGTGGCGACAGAAGGCACTTCCGATGCTGATTCAGAAGCCGCATCCATCAAGTTCACAGCCGTCGGCATCCCGGGCACAGCCATCACTGACGCCGGCGCCTGCCTCACATGGAAAGCCAACGCCGAGACATATTCATACAGGCTCGTAGCTAAAGACGCCCCTGAGACAGAGCTGCTCAAGGAGGATGGCCTTACCGAGACATCCCTGACATTCAAAGGTCTCTCAGCCGCGACCTCATACATCGCATACGTCAACGACGTGCCGTATCTCTTCACGACAGCCGACGCTTCGACCGCAGAAAAACCATGGGTGGCAGTAGTGTTCGAATACAAGGAATTCGCAGGCAAGAACACCATCTACTGCCACAACGTCCCTAACAGCGCCGCCAAGGACTACTTCACTACAACGGAAAACGTCAATGTGATCGGTGAAGAAATGGCCACGGAAAGCCAACTCGCTTACTTTATCGTCTCCGACTACGAAGACCATGCGCCTGGAGTATACGCCAACACTCCAGTGCACAAGTTCAACAACAACGGCGCAGGCTGGAAAGCAGGCGACAAACTCTTCTACGCAGCTGTGGGCGAAGACAAAAACGGCAACGATGTCCTCAACTGGTTCTGGATGGAGATGCCGGAGAATCCGGGAGATGACGTCAAAGTTCTCGACGCCAAGGTAAAATAGTTATTTTGTCCGGCGGGAAGGCGTCTGGCCGGAGAAACACAGATAAAAGTCAAAATGTCCGGGGAAATGAACTTTCCCCGGACATTTTCAGTTCAAGACGGCAGGACGGCACCTGCGACAAAGTTATTTCTGAGGAATGTCGCCCACTGCCCTGAGCGGTGTGAGCGTCACAGGACCGAGAAGGCCCGAATCCTCGACCGGCCACTTGGCGGCGGAGAAGAAACCGTCCGGCCCCCGGCTGCCGCCACGTGGGGCGATGTTGGCATTGTAAAAGATCTTCCACTTGATGCCGCTGCGATCCATGTAGGAGATACGGTTCTCGCAGGAATTAGAAACCCTCACCACAAGTTCTCCGCCACGGGCGGCCTGATCAGGAGTGAGGACCAAGGCGTAAGGCTTCTTGAACACGGTCCCGAGGTACTTGCCGTCAAGCCATACAGCAGCGCTTTCGCGCACATCCCCGAGATCCAGAGCCCAGGCTGCCGCAGGCGTATCGCCGGCGAAAGGCAGGACTGCCCTGTACTCGGCACTGCCGGAGAAGATCTCGTACGCCTTGCCGTATTTCGTCCAGGAGCCGAGAGCCTTGACCGTTCTGGAAACCGGAAGTTCAGGTCCCCCGAGAGTGAAGCGTATGTGCCAAGGCCCCTCAACGGCCACCGGCTCCCCTGCCGCCTCATAAAACTCATACTCTTCACCGGTGTAAGTCCCGGCAAAAGTCTCGAGCAGGTAGGACGCGTCCGGAAGGATCTTCATGAACACCTCCTTGCGTCCTCCCTCAGACTCGCGAACCCGTCCATAGCCGAACTTCTCTGTCATCGGGTTGTATATGCCGACAGTGCCGCAGACCGCATCAAGAGGTACCCAGGCCTCCACCGTCCCGGAAGTAGGATTCTTGACGAAATAATATTTGCCGCCGTCATCCTTGACACGGCTGATGCACTGGAGACCGAGATCATACATGGCCTCGCGGGACACGCCCGCCAAGTCAAGCATCACGGACAGATCGGAAGAGACGAGCACCTTCCCTTTCCCGCAAGCAGCCTCGCTGACACCGTCATGCTCCACAAAATTGAGCGAAGCCTTCAGTTTCTCAAGACGGGCGCGGCGCTCGTCAAGCCTGTAGAGGCCCGGCACATCAGCAGGCAGAGCCTCTTCGACAAGGACGGTGGCCCCTTTGCGTGCAAGGGAGAGAAGCCTCTCGAACGTTTCGAGGATCATCTTGTCACACTTCGGGATCACGATGGTCTGATAACTGTTGCCTCCCTTGGTGAGGAGCTTGCCCCCGGAGACGGAGACATTGTCCTGAAGCATCTTGTCGGTGATGTAGTCCCAGGTGTATCCCTTGTCATACAGAGCCGTGGCGGAAGCGCCTATCGCGCTCTGCACAGGGGTGTTCTGGTTCATGTGGTAGAGCATCGGCTCGCGCCCGCGCTCCGACTGGAGGTCGGTGGCGTCAAAGAACAGCAGTATGTCGTTGTCCGGGCGGCCTGCCTGCAGGAAAGACTGGCAATGGGCCACGTACCTGTTGAACGC
>CAKUYG010000196.1 GCA_934702165.1 uncultured Bacteroidales bacterium
TTCTATCACGAATGGGTACTCTGTATTTTTTTGACCTACCGGATGACTGCTTGTGCAAAGCCGCTCCAACGCTTCAATATTCAAATAAATCATTCTATGATAATCTCTACTATAATCACAGTTTGTGAGCGCCTTTTTGATGAGCTTGTCAGTTAGCAGTCAATTTTGGCCTCGCTGTAAATCAAGCACATAGGTAGCGCCAAACGTGCCCAAGGGGCTGGCGTTGGCCGTTTTTCAGTATTTTTTCGTGTGATTTTTCTTAAGTCGACAGCTTCAGCAGGGACCGGTGCTTGCTGCCGCCGGTCACCACGTCCTCGAAGAAGTCACCGAGGAACTTCCACACCGACACGCCCGCCAGCTTCACCGGCCGCCGCTAGCTTTCGCCTCCGCAATCACGGGAGCCAGAAACCCCGCGAGTTCAAGGAAGTCCATCGGCGAGCGATAGTCTATGAAGGTCAAGGCGCTGTCAAGATCGTTGACGGCATAGCGGATGAATTCCACCGACTCGTCCGGTTTATCACAATCAATGTCGCCGAATGTCTCCCGGAAACGCTCGATGAACATGGAGTCCACATGCGGATTGCGGTCAAGCCACTTCGCAAATGCCTCGCAGACTTTCGCTTGTCCTATATGATTCAGCGCACGGATGTCCTCCAACAATGGGACTGCGCAGAAGTATGATGTCGAGATATCAATGTTCATTGTATTATCGTGAACTTTCTTGGAACTTCAGAAAAGTTTTGTTACCTTCGCGACATGGAAATAATTCAACTGTGAGAGATAAGCGCCTCGCAAACGTTGACAAAACAAAACAGAGTATTTATTCTATCACGAATGGGTACTCTGTATTTTTTGACCTACCGGATGACTGCTTGTGCAAAGCCGCTCCAACGCTTCAAACTCTTTAAACATAGTTAAATGAATTATTTCCATATTATATCAAACGTTTGCGAGCGCCTTTTTGATGAGCTTGTCAAGGAGCTGCTCCTGGATCGATACACCGTCGTCTCCGGAACTTTCCGGCAGAAGGACGGGCGTAAGATCCGAGTCCGCAAAGCGCATTTGCGACGGAGGCGATAGCCTCTGATGTATCTGCCGGTCTGATGGCCGCTTCTTTCTCATCCGGACAGCCAAGGGGAGGTGTTTTCGTAAGGGAGCGCCTCCCTGCGGTGTCACACACTCCAGATAAGGAGCCCTGTCTCTATCGCATCTTCTGCCCACCGGACATAGAGGCGACTTTATTGTCAAGTGCTTTGCTTATAAACGCATTGATGGATATACCCTCCTGCCTGGCCAAGAAAGCGATACGGCTATGAGTTTCAGCAGAAATCCGGACATTCAGACTACCGGAATAACTCTTATGAGCAGGGATTCCTGCCTCTTTGCAAAACTCTATATAATCGTCAACAGCATCATGGAAAGACGACTTAAGTTCTTCGACACTTGAGCCCTCAAAATTGACGAGAGAATCTATTCCCTCTATTTTGCCGTAAAACACGTCATCATCCTCACTATAAGCGACCGACCCCAAGTATCCCTTATATGTCATCGTATTCATACTCAATTACTACATTAACCCCAACTCAATCAGCCTTTCCAGTATTTGTTTCATAGCGTATCCCTTGACTATCTTACCGGGATGAGGCTTATGCAACATTATACATCCAAACTGCTCGCTCCGGAAAACCACTCGCGACCCGGAAGATTTTCCCTTGTTGCTCAATTCAAAACCGAAAAAGGCCAGCAAGCAAGTCAATTCGTCAAATGTAAAGTCCTTAGGCTGACTTTTGAAGCGATTTACAAGTTTTTCTTTTATCCCCATCACAAATCTTTCTCCTACAAATGTAACTAAAATTTAGTTACATTAAAAAATATGGCAGCGAAAAATTCATTCATCTACCGAATCAAGCACTCATCCAGTGCGAGACAGCTCAAAAACACCTGTCGAACTCTTCATCCGCCGCGCGGAGAGCTGCCAGGCTATTTTTCTTCCAAAAAGTCTCTGTATAATCCCACCGGGCCAAGGTGCCAGAGTTTGGATTCCTCTTTCTCAAGTTTTCTGTAGGTGTCTGACGAATATATCATCTCCACTGCCTTGACGATGCTCACATTGCTGTCTTCTGAAAGCATCTCTGACATCCTGCTGACCTTCGACGGCAGGAACAGATACAAATTATCCTGAGTCACCACGAGATTCATATAGTAACCTCCACAAATTCCGTAAACGAAAGAGACGTCAAAGACTTTTCATCATGGAACAGATACTGATCAATCAGCTTATATGCCTTCAAGGCCTCGATAAGTTCACGCTTATTGATGATGCCTCCTTCATACAAGGCAAAAGCCGCATACACACGATCGTCAGCGACCGGTCCGCACACGATGTCATAGCCATGGGAAAAACCCTTGACAGTCCGGTTGGCCATCACGAAATCAAGCCATTCTTCATCCGGCTTTGTAAACCGCCGAACATTAAGACCATTATCGGTTTCTTCTCTGAAATCGTACACATTGACATACCCTTTCGCAATGCTCTTCTCCTTCATCCGCCTCTTTGCCCAAGCCTCTGCCTGCTCAAATGACGTTGTTGTATAAAAGCCTGCTCCATAATCCAGAGAGCGGTTAGCTTCTCTGATCTCCGGAAACTTGACAATTTCCAGACTGCCGTGATACAATTTCATCTCTCCCTCCCCTCCTGTCTCGAACGTATATAGTCTTCAATATCAGCCAAAAGCCACTGCCATCCCTGCGTATGAAGTACTTCAAAATTATCGCACAGATAGTCAAGCACACCATATTTTGCAAGGTACTCTGCAGCCTCCTTGCCGCTCAATCCTTTCGCATTTTTGTATTGCTCAATGCAAAAGGAGAGGAAATATGCCTTGTCTTGCGCCTTATTCATCATGTTCATACGATTACAAACTTATGAATAAAAAACGCAAAATCAAAAACTCCTGTCGAACTCCTCATCGGCCTGCCTGGAGAGCTGCCAGCAGCAGTGGGAAACTGAAACCGCCAGTGCTTGAGACTGACCTGCCGACGGGGTGATAGACGGAACGCCAGTGCCGGCCATATCAGGACCCGATGCCGAAAGCGCAGCCCCGCGAAGCTGGGCCGGGACAAAGCTGCCCAGAACAAATTTGTCGCAACAGCCTGCCACGGCACCCATCAGTGCCAGATCCGGCATCAGCCCGTCCGTCCCGTCAAGGGCAGCATCATACAGGGCTGACAGGTAGCAGAAATCCGTTCCGCCGCTAGAAAGCGAACCGGTTCCAGAGGAAGGCAGCTCCGCGCCGCAGACAAGTTCCGCATAGCTCCGCTCCAGAAGCCCGGCATGGCGGCTGTCTCCCAACATGTAAGCCTCCTCCAGCATCGCTGTGTGC
>CAKUYG010000197.1 GCA_934702165.1 uncultured Bacteroidales bacterium
CGATTGCCTCCCGGGCCTCGTTGATGTTCTTCTCTGCTATCGCCCTGAGGAGGTCCTGGTTCTCAAGTTCTTTGTTGATGGAGTCATACTCGCGGCTGTTGGCGATATTGTCCAGCTGGGAGCGGTATTTCTCGATCTCAGCATCGAGTTCTTCGATCTCCTTCTTCGATGAGGCAATGTTCTGGTTGTAACCATCGATAAGTTGCTCCACGCGTGCGTATTTGGCCTTGAGAGACTCAACCTCCTCCTCGAGGGAGGCCACTTCCTCCGGGAGCTCGCCACGGAGCTGGACAAGCTTGTCTATGTCGTTGTCCACTGCCTGGAGTTCGTAAAGAGTCTTGAGTTTCTCCTGCGCGCTCTGCTCGTTCTCCGCAAATGTCTTCTGCAGGGACACGAAAGTCTCGCGCTCATCGACCGGAGTCTGTACTTTCGTTGTTTTTTTGGTGGTTGCCATATATTAAGGTGTTCTTTCTATTCTACTATGCAAGCCGCAAAGTTAAGAAATTGTTTTGAATTATAGCAGGTCTTTCTTTATATCGCAGAGCTGCGAGCGGATCGCCTTGAGGGATGACAGCACTTTGACCCGCGCCTCCACGGAGGCACGCTCGGCGCTCATCTGCCTTCCGGCCCCGTCAAGGGTGAGCCCTTTCTCCTTGACCAGATAGTGGAGCTGGCGGAAAGTCTCGAGGTCTGAGGCCGAGTACAGGCGGTTGCCCTTGGCGTTGCGGCCGGGTTTTATGAGCTTGGGGAAAGAATTGGACCAGAAGCGCACAAGAGAGACGGACTCATCTATTGCTTCCGCCACTTCTCCTATGGTATAGAAGAGTTTTTCCATATCTCAATCCATTGACTGTTTGGTGTTTACTGACATGTACAACATATTGGCATACTCCGCCGGAGTCACCGAGGCGAATATGCAGTTGACCGGATTGAGGAACTCCCCGTCCCGGCGCACTTCGTAGTGGAGATGCGGAGCGAAGGCCTTGCCGGACATCCCGACAGTGCCGATCCTCTGCCCGGTGTCGACTTTCTGCCCGGCACGCACGGAGACGGACTCGAGATGGGCGTACACTGTGGTGTAGCCCCCGTCATGCAGGATCTCCACCGTCTTGCCGAGCTTCTTTGATGTCTGCACCTTCTGTACCGTACCGCCCGCAGCCGACTTGACAGGAGTTCCGCGCGCCACTATCAGGTCAAGTCCCTCGTGGAACACGAAAGCCTTGTAGAAAGGGTCCATCTTCCTCCCGGTGGAGGCGCCGACCTGGGAATAAGTTATCCCGTCAAGAGGCAGACGCATTGGCGGGACAGCATTCTCTGAAGAGGACAGCAGTCTGAATATCTTCATGAACGCAGCATCCACATCCGCCGACACGGCGAGCAGACTGTCAGCCTTGTCCCTGGTGTAAGCCGCGATCTTGGCATCCGGCACGGAAGCGCTCCCGAACATGAAGTCAAGCCCGGCCATGGGATCGGGTTCCGGAGCATTGGAGTGGAAGACCTGTTCGTAGATGTCGTTGTCCTTGTGCTGAAGACTGGCTATGCCGTCGCGAAGCAGTTCCTCCTTTGGCGCGAACGAAGGGTACAGACGCTCGTACATCCTGATCTCCCGTCCCAACTCCCTCTCCACATCAGTGCGCCAGAATATGGCGAACACGCAGTAAACCAGTACTGCAAGCGCCAATGTGGCAAGCAGGTACGCCACCGACACCAGCAGGACGCGCCCTATCTTGACCCTCACCTTGCCGAAGCTGAAACTCTTCGGGTCGAATTCCATCATCTTCTTTCTCATTTCTCTTTCCTCCCCCGGCGCAGAAGTTCCATCGTGCTCAAGGTGGCGGAAGCGTGGGCGTCTTCGCTCCGCCGCTCGATCATGGCACGATATTCGTCTTCCGGCATGTTCATGTCAAGAAAATTCATCGGGTTGACCCGGTTCCCTTTGTATATCACTTCATAATGCAGATGCGCACCAGTTGATTTGCCGGTGTTGCCCACCGTTCCGATACGGTCTCCGCGATGCAGTTTCATCCCGGGAGCAACCTCTATCGTGTTGAGGTGGGCGTAACGGGTCTGGTAACCGTATCCGTGATCTATCACGATCTCGTTGCCATAACCCCACAGATGCATGCCCGTCTTCTCGACCACCCCGTCTCCGGTGACGTACACAGGGGTTCCCGTCCTGGTGGCGAAGTCCTGGCCGCCATGCCGCTCACCCCCGCCATAAACCGGATCGATACGGTATCCGAAACTGCTGGAGAGACGGTATGTGCCCGGGGCAGGGAGGATCGGCGGCACGTTGGGCACGCACGAGATCATGTCTCCGGCCTTGCGGGAGAGATCCCCCACCTCGTCGAGGGACTTGCTGCGCACATAGGCCCTCTTGGTAAGATCGTCCAGACGGCGCACTGCGCGGCGAAGGTGCGAGTTGGCTCCGAGCCTGTCGAGTTCGGCGTAGCGGTTGACCCCCTCCAGGCCGGAATTGCGTACCTCCTCGGGGATAGGGTTGAGACCGTAGATGGAGCGGTAGACATCATCGTCCCTCTGCTCTATGCCGGTGAGGGTCTGCTCGTAGATGTCGAGCTGCCTGTCCATCAAGTTCATCTTCGCTTCCCACCCTGCGTGCCGGCGCTTGAGTGCGGCCGTGCGCGGGAGTTCAAAATGGAAGACTGAAAGATACAGCCAGAAGTACATCACGACAAGCCCGAGCGCCAGCACGGAAAGCAGCGCCACCCTGATGTGTTTGACATATTTCGGCTCGCTTCGGGCCTCATACATCAGGGTTTCCGGATTGAAGACATACTTGGGCATAGACTGCAAATATACTGATTTTTTATGTTTTGCCCGAGGCCATCTCAAGTTGCGTGCCAATGCCCTTTCAGGAAAAATTGCGGAAAACCGTCAAAAATAGTATTTTTGTCATTTGTTTGATATTTTGCAGTATTATGACTTCTAAGGAAATAAGACAGAAATTTCTGGATTTCTTCGCATCCAAGGGACACACCGTCGTGCCTTCGGCCCCGATGGTGGTCAAAAATGACCCGACGCTGATGTTCACCAACGCCGGCATGAACCAGTTCAAGGACATCTTCCTGGGCAACGCAAAAGCACCGTACCCTCGCGCGACAGACTCACAGAAATGCTTGAGAGTAAGCGGAAAGCACAACGACCTCGAAGAAGTGGGACATGACACCTACCACCACACGATGTTCGAGATGCTGGGCAACTGGAGCTTCGGCGACTACTTCAAGAAAGAGGCGATCGACTGGGCTTGGGAACTCCTCACGGAAGTCTACAAGATAGACCCGAAGCTGCTCTACGCCACCGTATTTGAAGGAAGCGAGGAGGACGGCACCACGATGGACCAGGAAGCCAGGCAGGCCTGGCT
>CAKUYG010000198.1 GCA_934702165.1 uncultured Bacteroidales bacterium
ATCTGGAAGTAGCGGTCGTAGCCGGCAACCATTAGAAGCTGCTTGAATGTCTGCGGTGACTGAGGAAGGGCGTAGAAAGTACCCGGGTTCATACGTGAAGGCACCACGAAGTCGCGGGCTCCTTCCGGGGTGGATTTGATGAGATAAGGTGTCTCTATCTCCATGAATCCCTGCTCATCGAGGTAGGTGCGGATCTCCTGGGCGAGGCGGTGGCGAAGTGCCAAGGCTCGCTGAAGAGGAGGACGGCGCAGATCAAGATAGCGGTATTTGGCCCGCAGGTCCTCGCCTCCGTCGCTGTTCTCCTCGATGGTGAACGGAGGGGTCACGGACTTGTTGAGCACATTGATGCTCTCCAGGCGGATCTCTATGTCGCCGGTGGGCATCTTCGGGTTCTTGCTGGCGCGCTCCACCACTTCGCCTGTGGCCTGGATCACATATTCGCGGCCAAGTCCGGCGGCGGCCTCCACCAGAGCCGGATCGGCATCAGTCTCCACTACAAGCTGCGTGATGCCGTAGCGGTCACGCAGGTCGATGAATGTCATTCCGCCCAGTTTGCGGGTCTTCTGCACCCAGCCTGCCAGGGTGACTTTCTTGCCTTTGTCGGAGAGCCTCAGCTCACCGCAAGTGTTGCTTCTGTACATATAGCGTTTTGTATTATATTCCAAAAGAGCAAAGATATAAAATTATCCCATATTAAAGTAATCGCCGGTCTCACGTGAATCTGTGCCGCGTACAGAAACGGCCCCGTTTTCTGTACGGGGCCGTTCCGGAAAAATGTCCGGTACAATAGGAGGCCTTATTCTGTACCGGAGAAGATGAGTCTTAGAGCTTGTAGTACAGCGACAGCACCCAGGCGAACATGCGCGGCGGCAGGATGGTCTTGGCGAGGACGGAGAGTCTCTGCAGGAAAGTGGCCACGATATAGTTGTATTTCGGGTTCTTCTTGCGGACTATCTCTGATATTTTCGCGGCTAGCACATCGGGCTTGAGCCCGGAAGTCTCATCGTGCTCTATGCTGGCCATGGACTTGGCGTAGGACTTGTAGACCTCGAAGGCCTCGGGATTGGCGACCGTGCTGCGGGTCGCGGTGAAGCCGGTGGAGAAGTCCCCAGGCTCGACGACCACCACCTTGATTCCGAACTCCTTTACTTCGAGTCTCAAAGCCTGGCAGTAGCCTTCTATCGCAAACTTGGAAGCCGAGTACAACCCTTGATAAGGAAGACCTATAAGCCCGCCTATAGAGCTGATGCATATAATCTTGCCTTCCCTCTGCCTGCGCATCACGGGGAGCACGAAGTGCAGGAAACGCACCATCCCCATCCAGTTGACATCCATCTGTTTGCGGGCATCGTCAAGGGAACTGAACTCCAGCGGGCCGCCGACTCCCATGCCGGCGTTGTTGATGAACACGTCGATCCTGCCCTCGGCCTCCACGACCAGGGAGACCGCAGCCTCCACCTGGGCATCGTCTGAGGCATCCGCCTTGATGTAGGTGACACCGGGAATCTGCGGCACATCACGCCTGTGTGTGCCGTAGACCTTGTGCCCGTTGGATGCGAGCCGCTCAGCCATCGCCTTGCCGAAGCCGGAGCTGATGCCTGTGATGAGAATGACCATGGCCAGGATGTTATTCTATGACACCGAGTTCCTTGAAGATTTTGGTAAGCTTCTCCACTGCCTCGTCCACCTGCTCGATGGTGTGCGTGGCCATGAGGGCGAAGCGGATGAGCACATCGCTCTCCGGCACTGCCGGGGCGATGACCGGGGTGATGAACACGCCCTGCTCATAAGCCATGCGTACGATCTTCATCGCCTTGATGGTGTCGCGCACGAAGAGCGGGATGATCGGCGACTGGGTGTGGCCCGTATCGAAGCCGTTGTCCTTGAACGCCTTCTGCGCGTGGCGGGTCACTTTCCAGAGGTGTTCGCGCCTCTCCGGCTCGTTGATCATGATGTCGAGTGCCGTCGATGCGGCTGCCACGGCGGCCGGGGTCATGGATGCGCTGAATATCAGGGAGCGGGAGTTGTGTTTGAGGTAGTTGAGAACCTCCTTGTCGCCGGCGATGAATCCTCCCAGCGAGCCGAAGCTCTTGGAGAATGTGCCCATGATAAGGTCGGTATCAGCGGTAAGTCCGTAGTGGCTCGCGGTACCGGAGCCATTCTCTCCGATCACTCCGAGCCCGTGGGCATCGTCCACCATCACTGAAGCATTGTATTTCTTGCAGAGTTCCACAATCTGCGGAAGCGGAGCGATGTCTCCCTCCATTGAGTAAACTCCGTCAACGACGATGAGTTTGAGCGCGTCAGGCGGAGTGAGGGCAAGTTTTTTCTCAAGGACTGCCATGTCATTGTGCGGAAACTTGCGGACTTCCGAGAAGCTCAGGCGGCTGCCGTCGATGATGCAGGCGTGGTCGAGCGCATCGAGGAAAACATATCCGCCCTTGACACCAAGGCAGCTGACCACGCCCAGATTGACCTGGAATCCGGTGCTGTAGGTGACGGCCTCGTCCTTGCCGACAAACTTTGCGAGCTTGGCTTCAAGCTCCTCATGGATGTCGAGTGTTCCGTTGAGGAAACGGCTGCCGGAGCAGCTGGTGCCGTATTTGCGTATTGCTGCGATAGCAGCTTCTTTGAGACGTGGATCGTCTGAGAGTCCGAGATATGAATTGGAGCCGAACATCAGGACTTTCTTGCCGTCGGCCATGGTGACGACCGGATCCTGACCTGAAGATATCGGGCGGTAGTACGGATAGATTCCTAAAGCTTTAACTTCTTGAGGGACTGTGTACTTGGCACAAATCTCATTCAGTATTTTCTTCATCTGGCTTAGATTTAATAATTTAAAGTAACACGCTGCAAATATACGAATTATATTTAATTCGCAACCTGCTGCCCTCAGGGCGGGCCGGCAGGGGAGAGACGGGCCAACGCGGATTAATGGCCACCCGCCTTCCGGTACAGAATCGGGCCTTCTGCTGTACGGGAGGCACATGTTAGTCCGTTCGGTACAGAAAACGGCGCTGTACTGTACGCGGCTCTCATTGTTGCGCAGGGACGAAGGGTGGCTGGGGCGAGGCTTTTGTGTTGAGCCCCATCCACCTCCGTCCCAGGCGCATTCGGTACGGGAAAAGGCCGTTTCCCGTACAAAACGGCCCACAAAGCAACTTTGGTACGGGAAAGGCGGGCTCTGCCGTACGAAGTGAATGTCCTCCCCTCAAGAAGGTCTCAAACTATCGGTCATCTATTTGGATTCGGCAAGATGCCCGGCGGAGAAACTGTATTTGAAAGTGTCTGTATATTCTTTTCCGTCAGACATCTTCATGACGACCTTCATCGTGTGTATGAC
>CAKUYG010000199.1 GCA_934702165.1 uncultured Bacteroidales bacterium
GCTGTTGGTGCGGGAACGGAGGTGGCAGGGGCGAGGCTTTTGTGTTGAGCCACGGCCACCTCCGTTCCCACGCCACGAAGTCAGTTCCGTGCCTGAAATTCCCGTGCGCACGAAGTCGATCCCGTGCGTGAAAAGGGCTCTCGTGCGCACGGGACAAGGAAAAGCTCAGCGCCGTGCGCACCAAGGGGCCTGGTGCGCACCGAATCAGCCCCGTGCGCACGGCGATGTTCCACGCACTCCCCACATTGTTCCACGGACTGGCGGCTGCCGGCGCCACGTATGCCAGGTGGGAGCGGAATCGCCGGAAAAGGCTCACACCTGGACGGGGAGGCGGCCGCAGAGGGGGCTGCGTGGCAGGCGGCGGTGCCAGGTGGGAGCGGAAATGCCGGAAAAGGCTCCTACCTGGACGGGGAGGCGGCCACGGAGGAAGCTGCAGGGCAGGTGGCGGTGCCAGGTGGGAGCGGAAATGCCGGAAAAGGCTCCTACCTGGACGGGGCGCAGGCCGCAGGCCGCAGGGCGCAGACGAGGCAGCGGCCGCAGACGAGGCTGCAGAGCAGGTGGCAGTGCCGGTCCATGGCCGTGGACCGATGTGGCGTAAATCGAAGTCCGTGTATGTGGGCTGTTGTGGTAGAAACCGTAAATCTGCGGCGTATTTCCTGTCAGAAGCATCTTAGCGGAAAATTTCAGGGCGTATCTATGTCTTAGCGGAAAAAGTCAAACCGCCTGTCATCACCGTTTCGCGAGCGGAAAATCTTTTTCGGAGGGGGTGAGTTCAGAGGAAAACGATTCTTCCGGAATCAGGCGGTCGCTCGGAATTTTCGGGTTACTTTTGCAGCGCTTCGAAATGGATAGGCGGCGACTGAAGATTCGTGCCATTATGATGTGCGCCAACTGTTGCGATGAAGTGTGCAGGTGTCAAAATGCGACATTTTCAGGTCACCTGACAGCGGCAACCGTAAGCGCAAAGCCGGTGCGACGGAAACTTCGAAGTGTATTGCCTGTCCTGAGACGAAAAAAATGAAGATAACCGATATGAGTAAAATGAGAGCAGCAGCAATGCTACTTTTTTTGTGCGCGGCGGTCCCGGCCTTTTCTGATGAGGTCCCGGACGGTTCACGGATCTCCGGATGGTACGGAGGCGCCGAATTCGGGATGCCGTCCGGTTTCAGCACTTTCAGCAGTTTCGGCCATGACGCTTTCCGGCCCGGTTTCAACGCCGGCGTTTTCGGCGGCTACAGGTTCAATCCGATATTCTCCGCAGAACTTCGCCTCAAATGGGGTTGGACCACGATGAGTGCCCGCGACTGCTGCGCGCAGAGCGACTATTGGCTCGGAAACAACGGGGTCCAGTACTATGCCCCGGTTCTTGACATTCCGAGCATTCATTTCTCTGACATCTATAGTCGCACGGTGCTTCAGCAATACGGGGTGGCCTTCAACATCAACCTTCTCGGCTTGTTCCCCCAGACCCGTGACAGCCGCTGGACTCTCGAACTGACCCCCCAACTCTACGCCGCGGCCAGCAATACCAGCATAAACGAGACGGCAAATGGGGTCACGTTCCTCGAGACCGGCACGCAGTGGCACTTTGCAGGCGGCCTCGGGCTTCAGGCGGCCTACAAGATAACGGAGCAGCTCCGTCTCGCAGTATATTCCTCAGCCATAGGATATTCTGGCGGCCGCCTTGATGCCGTTCCGGAAAAACACCACAGCGCCAACTTCCTCTGGGAGAGCGGGGTGCGCCTGAGCGTAGACCTCGGCAGCATCTTCAGCCGTGGGGAAAACGCCAGCCGTCCGTCCGGCACCGGGGAAACAAGCACCGGCACCTCCGGCACTGTCCCGGCGACCAGCTCCACCACCTCCGCGAGTTCCACCGCTTCTGCCACCTCTGCCACCGCTCCCGTGCGCACGAAACCCGAGCCGTGCGCACCAGGCGGCGATGTGCGCACGGAGGCCCCAGAAACCAGTCTCCCGTGCGCACGGGACACCGTTTCACGCACGGAATCGACCTCGTGCGCACGGGACACCAGCAAGACGGCACGGGACACCAGCAAGACGGCACGGGACACCAGCAAGACGGCACGGGACACCAGCCGCGCGGGCTCTGGCAGTACGACCCCGGCCACACACCCGGCAGCAACCTCCACCAGGCAGCGTCTTCTCGGCTCGATCTACTTCGCCACCGACGAGTGGACCGTGCCGCAGAGCCAGTACGAAGCCCTCCAGACTATTCTGGAGCACATCAAGGCCAACCCGGACGCGCAGATCGACATCATCGGCACCTGCGATCACTATGGCACTGACGCGATGAACATGCGCATCTCCCAGTTGCGCGCCGACTCCGTCAAGGCATGGCTGGCAAGGCGTGGCATCGCCAAATCCCGCCTCAGTGCCGAAGGACACGGGGTTGACCGCAACGAAGCCGACCGCATCAAAGCCCGCCGCGTATCGATATACATCATGGAAACGCGATGAACAGACCAGCAACCCACAACGCGTCAATTCATTCAACGGCCGTCAGTACGGTCACGGAGCATGACAATATGACAACACATAGAGTTTTCGGAAAAACAATAACTTCCTGCCGCCCGGCGGCCCGTAGCATGTCAATCCGGCGTGCAACCGCCAATTGCGCCGTCGCGATACTTGCCTCGGCGCTTCTCACCGGCTGTGTCAAGGGCCCCCACTTCGATGAAGGTGGCCTCGCGACGGCCTTAAGCTGGCTGGACATTCACGATGAAAAAACTATTGTCAGCGATGTCCGTCTCTGGGCGTACGGCCCGGAGGCAGGGCGTCAGGCTGCCGCTTCGCAAGCTGTACCATCCGCGAGCACCTCGCAGGCCGCATCAGCCTCGCAGACCGTTGGGAGTCTGTCCGCTGACCTCCATTTCAGCAGCGCCGCCGATCTAGCCGCCACCCTCATCCCTCTGGAAGAAGGCCGTTACACCGTGCTCGGCGCCGCCAACCTCACCGCTCCGTTCTCATGTATCGGCACTGCCGAGGACATCGAGTTCACTCTTGACCACGCCGCATACAACGCTGCAAGCCAAAGCAGCATCGCGACCCCAAGCGAAGCCGCCAGCCGATCTGAAACCGCCGCCGGCCAAAACGCAGTCCCGACAAGCGAGGTCTCAGCAACCCAGCCATCAGCTACCCTGACCGCCGGACCCGCCCATGCATTCTACGGGGTCACGCAGGTCAACATCAACGACCGCGCGAAAATCACCGTCGCCCCCGTAGCCATAAGGCGGATCCTCTCCGAACTTACCATTATAATTGAGGACGCCCCGCAGGGAGCGAAACTCTCCGGAGAAGTGCTCGATGCCGCCGCCTCGTTATTCC
>CAKUYG010000200.1 GCA_934702165.1 uncultured Bacteroidales bacterium
CGACCGCTCGCCCCGCGGGGCCCTGCCAGGATACCACCTCCTGTCCGATTCCTGCGCCGACATCTCGGGAGATGGCCACCTGTACGCTGTCCTGACCCCTGACAAAGGCGACACGCACACAACCTTCTGCAATGGAGAGCACAGGACCGTGGAACTGCACGGCTACTTCAGTGCGATACGTGCCCACACCAGAATCAGTCCTCCCAAGTGATGACACGTTCACCGCTCTCAAGAACAGAAATCCCGACTTTTAGGGTCTCTTCCGGGAGGAGGTCCTCAATGTTCTCAGGCCATTCCATCAGGCAAAGGCTACCGCTGTCAAGATAGTCATACAGCCCGATATCAAGAGCCTCAGAATCTTTGGTTATACGATAGAAGTCAAAGTGATAGACAGGCTCTCCCGAAGCCGCCTGATACTCGTTCACTATGGCGAATGTCGGGGATGCGACCGCATCATCGCGCACACCGAGCACGCGGCAGATCGCGGTTATGAACGTGGTTTTTCCCGCTCCCATGGGAGCATAAAACGCCACAAGGCTGCGGCCTTCCGTCATCCGGAGGAATTCCGCCGCCGCAGAATCAAGGTCCGACAGAGACCTTATAAAGATCTTATGCTGCATAACAACGACAAATATAAGAAAAAACAATGTTGACACAGATAAAAGCCGCCAAATGTATCGGCACCGAAGCCGTGCTGGTAACCGTGGAGACGGACATCGACCACGGAATAGGGATCCATCTTGTCGGCCTTGCCGATGCCGCCGTCAAAGAGAGTCTTCTGCGGACAGTCACCGCCATGGAGACACTCGGTTTCAGAGTCCCGGGCAAGAAAATAGTCATAAATCTGGCCCCGGCAGACTTGCGCAAAAACGGAAGCGGCTACGACCTCCCCATAGCTATCGGAATAATGTCCTCGTCAGGCAAATACTGTTTTGAACATGCCGAAGAATACCTTATGATGGGTGAACTCGGACTGGACGGAAGCGTGAGGCCGATAGAGGGAGCCTTGCCTTATGTTGAGCTGGCCGCCAATTCAGGAATGAGGGGAGTCATCCTTCCCGCCGAATCGGCGATCGAAGCGGCCGAGATCACCGAGGTTCCGGTCTACGGCATAAGCGGACTCAAAGACGCATTGAGCATCCTGCAGGGAGAGGATTGCGAAAGATTACTTGCACGGCAAATAGCCGACGCGGCCGCCCCGGCACAAAGGACCGCTCCCGGGGAGAACAACGTTGTGGATTTCTCCGACATAATCGGGCAGGAAGCAGCCAAAAGGGGCGTGGAGATAGCTGCGGCGGGAGGACACAACATCATAATGATAGGAGCCCCCGGGTCAGGCAAAAGTTCCCTTGCCAAGGCCATGGCCGGGATAATGCCTCCAATGAGCCGGGAAGAGTCACTGGAGACAATCCGGATATATTCCGTGGCCGGCCTGCGCAGGGGCTGCAGCGGGCTGGTCAGGCAACGTCCGTTCCGCTCTCCGCACTATTCCGCTTCCATGGCCGCGATCATCGGAGGAGGAGCCGGAGACAACATAGTCCCTGGTGAGGTCACCCTCGCCGACAACGGAGTGCTCTTCCTCGACGAGATGCCGCAGATGCCGAAAAGTGTGCTGGAGTCGCTGCGCGGGCCCATCGAAGACCGCAAGGTGACCATCTCCAGGCTGAAGAGCAAAGTCGAGTTTCCTGCGTCGTTCACACTTGTGGCCGCCGCCAACCCGTGTCCGTGCGGGTACTATGGGGAGGGAGACCGCTGCAGATGTACACCATCCCAACGGTCCGCATATCTCGCAAAGCTTTCAGGTCCCATCATGGACCGCATCGACATCCAGGTCTGGATGCATCCTGTCCCGACGGAGGCTGTCATACGCAGAGCCAAGGCGGAGGGCAGCCGGGAAGTCGCCAGACGGGTCAGCGCCGCACGGCGCAGGCAGGCTGAGAGGTTCGAAGGCGAGGGCATCTGCACAAATGCCGAGATGTCAAACCGCCAGACTGAAAGGCACTGCCCCCTGGACGAGGAATGCCGGCACACCCTTGAGAGGATAATGGAGAACACAGGCATGTCCCTCAGGGCATGGTTCAGGATAATAAAAGTGGCCCGGACCATCGCTGACCTCGAAGGAGAGGAAAGGATAAGGCCGGGCCACATATTGGAAGCTGCGGGGTATCGTCTACTTGATCGCGGCAAGATTTGACTTGAGCTGCTCCACAGAACTCGCGCCGATGATGACCGAAGTGACTTCCGGACGGCGCAGGATCCAGCGCAGCGCATACTGGGCCAGTGTCAGCCCCTCGGATTCCGCTTCTTTGTTCCACTCCCCGATCCGGGACAGGAGTTCAGAAGTAAGCACCTCCGGTTTGAGGAAACCGCTATGGGTCATGCGGGAGCCCTCTGGTATGCCGTGCAGATACTTGCCTGTCAGCAGCCCCTGGGCCAGAGGGGAGAATGCCACGAACCCGGCACCGGCCGCATCTGCCTGAGGCAAAACAGAAGTCTCGACTCCCCTGTCTATCATGTTGTATCGCCCCTGGTAAACAAGGCACGGGACATGCTGTTCCCTGAGGTATGCGTAGGCTTTGGCCGCCATCTCCGGCGGATATTTGGAGATGCCGACGTATAGAGCCTTGCCCTGTCTCACCGCATCCACAAGAGCCTGCATTGTCTCCTCCACCGGGGTCAGCGGGTCCGGACGGTGTGAATAGAAAATGTCAACATACTCGAGCCGCATCCTGCGGAGACTCTGGTCGAGCGAGGCAAGAAGATTCTTGCGCGAGCCCCACTCTCCATACGGACCGGGCCACATGTCATGTCCCGCCTTCGTAGCTATGATGACCTCATCCCGATGGGAGGCGAGGGAGGTCTCGAAAATCTCACCGAACAGGCTCTCGGCGGCCCCGTAAGGAGGTCCGTAATTGTTGGCGAGATCAAAATAAGTGATGCCGTTGTCGAACGCGCATTCCACAATCTCCCTGCATTTGTCCCTGGAGGCATCGGCGCCGAAATTATGCCAGAAGCCGAGTGAAATCTCCGGGAGCAGGAGACCGCTATGTCCGCATCGACGATACTTCATTGATTCATAGCGAGGTAGTGTCAGTTTGTAATTATCCATTATTCTTTGTGGTTTAGCCAAAAACAAATATAGAGAAAATAAAAATGAAAAAAACTCAAAAATATTTGGTGGAAATAAAAAAACGGGTTACCTTTGCAATCCCTTTCCGAGAGGTATGGGACAAGATCATTGATAATACTGAAAGACAAGTACAAGCAAGTACCGAGAAAAGCAATAGAATCGAGAGCGTTGATTTCTTTGGAGGAATCATGGAAGC
>CAKUYG010000201.1 GCA_934702165.1 uncultured Bacteroidales bacterium
TGGTATGGCATGGCAGCCCGATGCAGCGTCGGATGGCTGCCGGGTAAGGTCTGACGGTATGGCACAGAGCCATAGCGCAGACAGTATTGCTGCGATGTTCATCTATAGCCTCGCTCAAATGGCGGCTTGCCCCCGAGCCTCCGGATTTGACTTGATTGCGGCAGGTCTTCTGGCTTATCCCCGACCACGGGCCTTCTCGCCTCATTGAGTGTCTGCTCTTTGTCGGCAATGGCATGTTCCGTGGCCGTTATGGGATCTACAGCTGCGGGCACAGCGCCGGCCTTTGACCGGCTTCCCTCTTGGAGAAACTGCCCGGCCCCCATGAGTTCAGCTCTCCGGGCCCGTGGCAACTTCTGAAACCGGGCCGCTTTCACGGGCCGGTTTACCGCAATCCGGGTGCAAAGATAATGATTTTATGTATTCTGGACGTCGGCCTTTTTGACCGGCCTTGTGACTGTGGTCCGGGTGGGCACTTGCGTGGTTATGGGGGGTGTTGTGTGGGTTGGTGTTTGTGTTTGTGTTTGGTGGGTGTTGTTGTGTGTTGTTGTTGTGGGTGTGGGGGTGTGGGTGTGGGTGTGGGTGTGGGCGTGACGCGTAAATGCTTGATTGTGTGTTATATGGAAGTGCGTGTGGTCTCAGGTTTCAGACCACACTGAATCGCAAAATGCTGATTTATAAGTATTTGCTCGTCACGATACACACACCGGCCACACACACCGGCCCCACACACGCCGCCGTCACACACCGCCACCCTCGCCGCAACCCACTCATAGCAGGTTTTGATTCTGTCCGCTGATAGTCCCGTGACGGATACTGTGAGCTTATTTGGAGTTCTCGGGACAAATGTTTACCTTTCTGAAACTTAATTCATAGACTATGGGCTTCAATATCAGCGGGGCGGCGGGCGTCAAGGCCGTCTGGCACATCTACCAGAGAGCGCACAAAGGTTTTGTCGTTTTCTACACCATGCGGGACTGTCTGGTTTTTTTCAGCATTTTCTCAGTTGTCGCAGAGAGGCACAAAATAAAAGTGCTTGGCTTATGCTTGATGTATAATCATATACATATACTGGCCGAGTTTGAGGGGAGAGTTGCGGTTTCTTCCTTCATGCATGATCTGATGACATCGTTCGTAAACACTTATAATAAGAGATATGGCCTGTCCGGGATACTTTTTGACAAACATGGTTGTGCCTTGAAATCAGGCTCCAAGAGAATAAGGACGGCTCTTGCGTACCTGTACAACAATCCCGTTGAAGATCGCCTCTGTGAGCGTGCTGAGCAATGGCGTTGGAATTTCCTTTCCTATTCGAGTACGCGCTTTCCTTTTTCGAAGCCGTTCGCTTTGAGGAATTGTCCGAAAAGACTCCGCTCTGCGGCTGAACAGGTGAACGCCCTCAGAAGGTCTGGAACCCCTGTGGGCTATCCGGTATTGGACAGGCTTTTCATGAAGCTTGATTTCCAAGAAAAAATGCAGCTTGTGGATCATATCATCAGCTCTTATTCCATAATAGAGTTCAAGGGTGCCGCAGCGTATTATGGAAGCGTGCAAAACATGCTGACTGCATTCGCTTCAAATACAGGGAGCGAGTATGATATTGCTGAAAAACTTGATGGCAGGCCTGGTGCGGAATTCAAGAAAATGATCCGGTACATTGCCGGCGATAAGCTGTCTTCCGGCATCCTTGCCATGACGGAAGATGAAAGAAGAAGTCAATTGGAAGAACTGGTCTGTGTGTGTGGAGTCAAACGTGCCAACGCGAAGAAAATTTTGCACATTTGATATTACTGCCACTTTTTGGCATCGAGTCATGCTATTTTTGCATCGTGAAAATAAGAAGTTGTATGAATGATTTTGAAAAATTCGCGGTTCGCGGCAGGGGGCTCAGTTCGACAGGTCTGGACTCCTACAGGGCTTTGTCCGCTTCAATGATCAATCCCTGCATCATTGAGGAAAAGCAGTTGAATGTGGCACAGATGGATGTGTTCTCCCGTCTGATGATGGACAGGATCATATTTCTGGGATGTCCGATCGACGATACTGTGGCCAATATCATCCAGGCCCAGTTGCTCTATCTTTCTTCTGTGGACAGCAAATCGGACATCTTCATCTATATCAACACCCCGGGAGGGCAGGTCAGTTCCGGTCTGGGGATATATGACACGATGCAGATGGTGTCTCCGGACATCGCTACTGTCTGCACCGGCACAGCTGCTTCCATGGGAGCCGTGCTTCTGTGCGGTGGCGCAAAAAGCAAAAGGTCGATACTGCCCCACTCCCGGGTGCTCATCCACCAGCCTCACGGCGGCATACAGGGGCAGGCTAGCGACATCCTCATAGCTGCCAGGGAGATAGAGATGTTCAGATCGGAACTATGCTCGATCATCTCAAAGCACAGCGGGCAGCCGTCGGAGAAGGTCATGTCTGACATGGACAGGGACTTCTGGATGTCGTCCCGCGAATCAGTGGAATATGGAATAGTTGACAAAGTTTTATAGATTATGGCACGTACTATCATTCAGCTTATCAAAGCCTGCGCGCAGCGTCTTCGCGGCAGTAAACTCTCCCGTCTGGGCGGAAAGGAAATCTCTGAGGATCTCGACAAGCTTGTGTCCCGGCTCGCCCTGAAGGGAAGGGATGAGGCGGTTGTTTTCATCACCGTGTTTGAGAACAGCTGCATGGGCAGGTCTGCCGATCTTGACGACATGGCAAGGTATTTCGACTGCACCGTCCTGGACATGATGGAATATACCCCGGCCCTGCGTTCCCTTATGCAGAGGGGCCTCATCGCGCTGTGGGACACGGGCGAGTGCAATATCGTCAGCCAGAACTTCACAGTCCCGTCACCTGTGATGAACAGCATTCTTGACAACCGCATGCCATCTTATGAAAAGAGTGAAGATGTCAAGGGGTTCGACCGTTACGATTTCTGCAAGCTTGTGGACAATGCAATCCAGGATAAAAACGTCTCCGCGCTTGCCCTGATGCAGCTGGTCGCAGACATGGAGAACACGAATGCCGGGATGGAATTCGTCCGCAATTCGCAGGCGGCGGTTCCGGACATACGGGACAGGGCTCTTTTCTATGAAATCTGCTATGACTTTTATAATGGGGCACGCCGCAACCAGAAAACGGATGTGGATTCTACTCTCGAAGACATGTACGCCTCGTTCGGGGAGCGCATCTCCGAGAGGAAGAAACTTGTCGATGGAACCAGCCCGCTGATAGTCAAGGGGCTGGTGGAGATGAATCTTGAAAATACCGAGGCCACCCTCTCCGAGGAGGGCCGCAAG
>CAKUYG010000202.1 GCA_934702165.1 uncultured Bacteroidales bacterium
ACCACCGCCATCGACGGCCTCTGGCCAGTCTTCAGCACGGCGGAATAAGACTTGCGCGCAGCGTCCAGAGCCTCTTCGTACCGGTCCTGAAGGAAATAGTAATTGCACAGGGCGTTGTAACAGTAGAATGTCTCATAATCTGAAGATGGCGGATACTTCTCAATGGCCACGCCGAAATACTGCCCCGCCTTGTCATAATTGCCCATCCGTGCATAGATTTCCGCAAGGGCGACATTGATGGAGTGCTTGGATGCGTCCAGCCCCAAAGAATCCGTGCACTGCAGGGCCCTACCTGCAGCATAGGCGGCAGAAGCGAAATCACCTTTGTGCAAAAGGACATTACTGAGATTGACATATACATCCGGCAACCCCTTACACCTGCCGCTCCTCAGCAGGCAGTCTGCAGCATTCCTGAAACAGGCCTCAGCCTCATCCTGGGCATTCTCCGCCTGGAAGCAGACACCTCTCACATTGCTTGCCATGCCCTTTACGTAATACATGTCCGGAGTCGGCGGATTCTGCCGGCGAAACCAGTCCGACACGGATTCCGTCAATGCCATGCATGAATCGTCCTGATATCTGAGATAATGGAATTTGGAGGAAAGCACATCAATATAATTGACGACGACACTGTCCGTCTGCAACGCCTTTGCCTCGCGAAGAAGAGCGAACGCGGAATCCGGATTGTCCGTGAGCATGGATGACGCCATGTCTCCGATGAGGTCCGCATGCTCGAAACGGTCTCCCGAAGTCATGACGGGAGAGCCGCAGCATGTTATAAGCAAGGTCAAGGCCAGAAATGCCTCCACGGATATAAAACGCACCATTTCAGGCAAAAATAATAAAAGTTTTTGATTTGGGAATGATTGGTAAACTAAGTATCTTTGCACGTTAAAAAGTAGTAATGTATTTTTTATGAAAAAAATGTTCATTGCAGCGGCCCTGGCGGCTGCCCTG
Source organism: uncultured Bacteroidales bacterium (assembly GCA_934702165.1). Lineage (GTDB taxonomy): Bacteria > Bacteroidota > Bacteroidia > Bacteroidales > UBA932 > Cryptobacteroides. Next base: position 958 of record CAKUYG010000202.1, read on the forward strand.
CTCTCATCCTGCAGCGGGAACAAAAAGGATGACGTCAACTTCGCCAAGTACGAGACCGTGAAGATCGGCACAGAGAATTCGGCCTATACCGATGCTATCTCCATCTACGGCAAAGAGGTGCTCAACCTCTACCGTTTCGCCGCCATGGAAGCCGACAAGATCTACTGGCAGCAGGTGTTCGGTGACAAAGGAGTCCTGGACAGCACCATCACCGATCCGAAGGTTAAAGAATACGTCGCCGTCAACTACGGCCCATGGGACAGGATCACCGGCAAGAGTTTCATTCCAGGATACCCTGAGAACATCCCGGCAGGCAAGTGCTTCTACCCTGCCGACATGACACAGGCCGAGTGGGAAGCTTTCGACGACTCCACAAAATACAGCCCATACACTCTCATCCGCAGGGACTCTGAAGGCAGACTGACCACCGTCTGGTACCACGACGCCTACAAGGAGAGCATCGACAAGATCGCAAACTACCTCACCGCCGCAGCCGATCTGACCATCGTGCCGAGTGTCAGGGAATACCTGCTCGCCAAGGCCGAAGGCCTGAAGACCGACTCATACAGGGAGAGCGCCATCAAGTGGCTTGAGATGGACGACAGCAAGATGGATCTCGTACTCGGGCCTAACGAGAGCCGCGACGACGACCTCCACGGAATAAAAAGCTCATACGGTGCTTTCGTGATGCTCAAGAACCTCGCCCGCACAGAACAGATGGCCAAATTCAGCGAGCAGATGCCAGCCTTCCAGCAAAGCCTTCCTTGCAGGGACGAGCTCAAATCGTTCAAACCGGGCACGGCATCCACCATTTACGTGTGCGACGCCCTCTACTACTCAGGAGCAGCCAACTGCGCCATCAAGGACATAGCCATCAACCTCCCGTTTGACGCAGGGGTACAGGCGGAAAAGGGCACACGCACCATTCTGATGCAGAACGTGATCTCCGCCAAGTTCAACAGCATCCTCATCCCTACGGCAGACCTGGTCATCAGCGACAAGGACCGTGAGCACATCAACGACAAGGCATTCTTCTGGAACGTCGCATTCCGTGAGGTGTCACACGGACTCGGTGTAAAGCAGACGCTCGACGGACGCGATGTGAATGAGGCTCTGGACAGCCAGGCCGACGTGGTCGAGGAGACCAAGGCGCTGTCAATGGGAGCATATCTTGCATCTGAAGTGCTGGGCAATTTCCAGACAAACGAGATCGTCACCAAAGAAGACGGGTACGCCACCTTCCTCACCGCACTGCTGCGCTCCGCAAGGTTCGGGACAGAAGAGGTTGTGGGCAAAGCCAATGTCATCTGCTACAATTATCTCAAGCAGGCCGGAGCATTCTCACGTCATCAGGACGGATGCTACTACATCGACTATGACGCTTTCAGCAAAGGTGTCGCAGCCCTCGTCTCCGAGACCCTCGAACTGCAGGCCAAGGGAGACATCTCAGCGGCAAGCCAGTTCATCGGGAAGTTCTGCAAAATCGATGATGACCTCAAGGCGGACACCTTCAACATGATGCTTGAGGGCATCCCGGTAGATGTAAAATTCGATTTCGTATGGTAATCAGCGGGACAGCATATTCGATTCTTCTTTTCGCGATCGCCATCACTGCCGGGCTCTTCCTTGCGAGATTCAACTTCAAGGGCATAACCATCGGCTCGACATGGATACTTTTCGTAGGCATCGTGATGGGGCATTTCGGATTCGTCCCCAATGCCAAAGTCCTGTCTTTCATGAAGGACTTCGGTCTGATCCTCTTTGTATACTCGATCGGACTTCAGGTCGGCCCCGGTTTTCTCTCATCTTTCAAAAACGGAGGTGTCAAACTCAACCTGCTGGCCGTCGGGCTTGTATTGATGTCTGCGATCACGGCGTTCGGGATTCACCTCATAAGCGGTGAAAGCCTTCAGACGATGGTCGGCGTGATGTCCGGAGCCGTGACCAACACCCCGGGCCTCGGCGCAGCGCAGCAGACCCTTCTCGACTCCGGCGGCTCAAGCACCGATGCGTCACGGCTGGCATCAGCCTACGCCGTGGCCTACCCGATGGGCGTGCTAGGTGTGCTTGCATTGCTGATCATATTCAAAGCACTGTTCAAGGTCAACCTCGAAGAGGAGACCAGGGCCATAGAGTCACAAAGCAGCGCATCAGAGACTGCAAGGCGCATGCACTGCGAAGTGACGAATCCCGCCATCATCGGCAAGAGCCTGAAAGACGTCATCACCGACGACCTGAAAAACGAGATGGTCGTCTCCAGGATCATGCGGGACGGAGAAGAGTTCGTCCCGGAAGACAGTTCGGTCCTGCGC
>CAKUYG010000203.1 GCA_934702165.1 uncultured Bacteroidales bacterium
GGTGACACACTCGTATCCATGCTCCCTATGGCCCATGTCTACGGGGCCATAGGGAGCATGGATACGAGTGTGTCACCAGGGTAGATGAGGACATGCTTGTGGCCGTATTCGATGGACGCGCTGAGGTTGCCGTAAGTGAGCATCACTCCCTTCGGAGCGCTTGTGGTGCCGGAGGTATAGTTGATCACCGCAAGGTCGGAGAAATTGTCGGTCGGGAAGGATATGTCGTCCGACGAGAAACCGGAGGCATATCTCTTGCCAAAGTCGGCATCCATGTTCTCGAATGCCTCCTTGAACTTCGGATCCGGAGCATACAGGAGCGAAAAGTCATCGACATTGATCGCACCCTTGAGCTTAGGCATGGCGGACTTGTCAAGTTTATCCCAAATCTCCTTGTCAGTGAAGAGAAGGACACTGTCTGAATGATCGGTCAGATGTGACACGCTGTCCGGATGGAAATCCACAAGAATCGGCACTATTACAGCACCATAAGCATTGACAGCAAGGAAAGTGACGGCCCAGCGGGCGGTATTCTTGGCGCAGAGCGCGATCTTATCCCCCTTATTGATGCCCGCCTTCTCGAACATCATCCCGAATTTCACTATGTACTTTGCGAGGTCGGCATTGGTGAAGACCTCTCCCCTATAGTTGCAGAGCGCAGGCTTGTCCCACGCCGATTTCATGCTGTTCTCCAAACAGGCCAGATAGTGTTCCATATTGTTTCGTTTGTTATTTGAGCAAAAATACTCACACGCACGCGCAAAGACAATAGCAGATGTTGCAAAGTGGCGGATATTTACGATATTTGTGGCAAAAGAGTTTAATCTGTGGTGAATTACAAATGAAAAAGAAGCCTATCATCGCACTGATCTACGATTTCGACGGGACACTGTCCCCTGGAAACATGCAGGAATTCGGATTCATCCAGGCCGTAGGCAAGACCGCCGAAGAGTTCTGGAGGATGAGCGACAACATCGCAATAGGCCAGGACGCGTCCAATGTACTGGCCTACATGAAACTCATGTTCGACGAAGCCAGACGCAACGGGATCGAGCTCCGCAAGGAAGACTTCTACCGTTTCGGGAAGCACATCCAGCTCTTCGAAGGCGTGCGTGAATGGTTCGGGCGGGTCAACGAATACGGACGTCAGCACGGTGCCGTCATCGAACATTACATAAACTCCTCGGGTCTCAAGGAAATCATAGAGGGCAGCCCCATCGCCGGTGAATTCAAGCACATCTTCGCCGGAAGCTTCATCTACGATGAGAACGGTGAAGCCGTTTGGCCCGGGATAGCCGTAGACTATACAGGGAAAACCCAATACCTTTTCAAGATCAACAAGGGCATCTTCAGCGCCAGGGACAACAAGCTGGTAAACGCCTCAACCTCAGACGACAAGAAACGCATCCCGTTCTCCAACATGATCTATTTCGGGGACGGGGACACGGACGTGCCCTGCATGAAGATTGTCGGCATGTTCGGAGGGCAGTCAATCGCCGTCTACAACCCCGCTGACGAGCGCAAAAAAGCAGCAGCCCTGAAGCTTAAGCACCAGGGCCGCGTAGGCTTTTCAATTCCGGCTGTCTACACCGAAGACTCGAAGGCGTTCCGTCTGGTCAAGGCCATCATCGACAAGATAGTCGCCGACCACGAACTCGCACTCCTCAAGAAGATCGCTTAACGCTACCTCGCGCTGTCAGCATCTTTGTCAGGACCGTCAGCACCCGGAAGTGATGCGCTGCCGAAATCGGCGGAGCGGTCACCCACGCTGCTCTTGCCGAACTCATAGTCGTTACCCGGCAGGACGGCATTGAGGAAGATGCCCAGAAGGGCAGCAGTCGCAAGTCCGCTGAGCGAAGTGAAACCGATGTTGATGGCATCCCCGGCACCGTACTTGATACCGATGGCCAGGACGAGGATCAGCGCCGCGATGAGAAGATTGCGTGACACGGTGAAATCCACCCTGTTCTCCACGATGTTGCGCACACCCACAGCCGAGATCATACCGTAGAGCACCAGGGAGACGCCTCCGATGGTGGCACCAGGCATGACCCTGATTATGGCGGCGAACTTAGGGCAGAAAGAAAGTATGATCGCAAACACGGCAGCAATCCGGATCACACGCGGATCGAAGACCCTGGTGATGTTGAGCACACCGGTGTTCTCCCCGTAAGTCGTGTTGGCCGGAGCGCCGAAAAGAGATGCAAACGCAGTAGCGAGACCGTCTCCCATAAGGGTGCGGTGCAGGCCCGGATCCTCAAGATAGTTGACCCCGGTAGTGGACGAAATCGCGCACATGTCCCCGATATGCTCCACCATAGTGGCGAGAGAAATGGGAAGAATGGCGATGATCGCAGCCACAACAAGCCCCCAATCAGGATTCTTGAACACAGCGAACGCGGTATCCTGCCACTGGAACGGCAAACCGACCCAAGCGGCTTCCTTGACAGGAGTGAAATCCACCTGGCCGAAGCAGGCGGCAGCTATATATGAACCCAGGACTCCGAGCAGGATCGGGACGATCTTGACCATCCCGCGACCCCAGATGTTGCATACCACGATGATAGCCACCGCAAGGATTGCGATCCACCAGTTCTGGTTGCAGTTCTGGATAGCCGAGCCGGAGAGAGTAAGTCCGATGGCGATGATGATAGGTCCGGTCACGACCGGAGGGAAGAAACGCATCACCCTCTTGGCGCCGAAAGCGGCGAAAAGCCCTGCAAGGATGAAATACATCAGTCCGGCGCAGAACACTCCGATGCATGCATACGGAAGCGACTGCGCGAGGGTCATTCCCTTGGCCATGCCCATCTGCGTAACGGCGGCATAACCGCCGAGGAAAGCGAATGAAGAGCCGAGGAAGGCAGGTACTTTCATCTTGGTGCAAAGATGGAAGATGAGCGTACCGAGTCCGGCGAAAAGCAGGGTCGCGGAAACGGAGAGTCCGGTGATCACCGGCACGAGAATGGTCGCCCCGAACATGGCGAAGAGATGCTGGAGTCCGAGGATGGCCATCTTGCCCGTACCGAGGGTGCGGGCATCGTAGATTGTCTGGTCTTTTTGTACTTTAGCCATAATATATAATGAATGTTCGTATGCCTAAAAATAATAGTGCAAACCAACCTGCGGCTTCAGTGCAAAATCAAATCCCAGATTACCGCTTATGACCTTGTTGTCCTTGTCTTCTTTGTCGTTAAGAGCTATCTGAACGTAATCCAAGGCAACAATGCTCAAGTCTACTGCAAGG
>CAKUYG010000204.1 GCA_934702165.1 uncultured Bacteroidales bacterium
GTTGTACATGGTGGAATAGACTCCGTTCATCGCCACCTCGATGGCATCGGCATCCTTGAGAATCATGTTCTTGTCCACGTCGGTGGACGGGGAAGTCTCAAGCATCCCGGAGCAGGAGCAAAGTGCCGCCACACACGCGGCAGTCAGCACGGACCTTGTTTTCAATATGTTGAGTTTCATCTTATCACTAGAATTTAAGATCCACACCAAGATTGAGAGTCCGGTTCGGAGTGTAAGAGTACGAAGTGGAACCGGAGAAGTCAGCCTGCGGATTCATACCCTTGAGGCTTGTCAGGATCCATGGACTGTCGCAGGAGAGATAGACTCTGAGAGACTCTATGCCGGCTCCGGAAAGCAGAGCCGCAGGCAAGGTGTATCCCAGGGAAATGTTCTTCACGGCGAAATACGACGCATCCACAAGGAAACGGTCAGATGCCAGAGTGGATAGAGTGGTCAAAGCTTTCGGCACATCGGTGACATCCCCCGCCTGAGCCCAGCTGCGCAGGACATTCTTGTGGTAGGTCTGCCCGATGAAAGAAGGTTCCATGAGGGAACGGTAAATATTGTCGAAAACCTTGCCCCCGAGCGAATAGGTGAACAGGACGGAAAGGTCCAGCCCCTTCCAGCTGAAGTTGGAAGAAAGCGAACCGTATATGTCAGGAATCCTGCAGCCGAGCACATATTTGCTGCCAGATGCGGCAGTGGCGTTGTTGGTGATGTACTCGCTCCCCTCTATCATGTTGCCTGACGCATCTTTTTTGTATGCCCAGTACAGCTGGTCTCCCGTAGCCGGATCTACGCCCGCGCTCTTTGACAGATAGAATGAGTTGATGGGCAGGCCCTCGCGGATGAGGAACACACCGTTCACGATGTCCTCCCCGTCGTCAGAGAGTTTCAGCACCCTGTTGCGCAGGGTCGAGCCCATCCAGCCTATGCTCCAGTGCAGGTCCCTCTCGGAGACGATGTCCGCATTGAGGCTTATGTCGAAACCCGTGTTGAGAATGCTTCCGACATTGTCATAGTATCCCGGGAAACCGAGAGAGATCGCCATAGGCGTATCCAGAAGCAGGTCCGTGGTCTTGCGGCTGTACCACTCCACCGTACCGGACAGCCTGTCGAAGAGGCGGAACTCGAGTCCGGTATTGAAGTTTCCGTTCTTCTCCCAAGTGATGTCCCGGCTCTCCACGGAGGTGATGATGGCCCCGGAATGGTTGGCATTGGGATAATTCATCGAATATAGGGACTGCCAGGCGTAGAAAGAGCCCAGGTTGTCGTTGCCCTGCACACCATAACTGGCCTTGAGGGTGAGGTTGTTGATCCAGGACTTGTCCTTGAGGAACGGCTCCTGGGAGATGCGCCACGAACCGCCCACTGACCAGAAAGCCCCCCAGCGGTTGTCTTTCATGAAGCGCGATGATGCGTCCATACGGAAACTCGCGGAGAAATAATACCTGTCGGCGTATGACCAGTTGAGCCTGGAGAGCCATGAGTCGATGGCATAACGGTCCGTCTGCGAATTGGCTTCGGCGAGGGTGGACCCCATGCCCAGATCGTCATAGTCGTCGAACGGGAAACCTGTCCTGGAGGCTATGGTGTAGCGGAACTCGTAATTGTAGAACTCGTGTCCGGCCATGGCATCCACGCTGTGATCCCCGAACTTCCCGTTCCACGTGAGCAGCTGGTTCCAGGTATAGCTGAGCATGCGTCCGTTCTCCTTGGTTAGGCGACCGGTGCCGGCTGCGTTGCCGGAGATGCGGTTGTAGTTGGTGCTCTCATAAGTGTTGGAGTTGTCCGCACCAAGGTTGGTCGAGAGTTTGAAACCCCCGAACTTCAGGGCGGCATTGGCGCGCAGGTTCACTGTACCGGTCTGGCTGTAGTACTCGTCATCGAAGAGGGTGGCCACGGAGTTCTTGTTGTTCTGCGCTCCGGCAGGACGTGATTTGCCATAGTCGAAGACCCTGGAACCGCTCCCGTCCAGCACATCGCTTCCGTCCTGGTTTTTCTCATATACCGGGTAGATCGGAGCCATCATCATCGCGGAATACCAGACATTGGTATTGTTGGAGCTGCCGTCCGATCCGAGGAAACGGCTGTCACTGTAGGTGTAGTTGACATCGGCGCCGAAATCAAACCACTCCTTCGGGCTCATCTGGGTCCCGACCCTAGCGGTATAGCGCTTGAATCCCGTTGTCTTGAGGGTCCCCTGCTCATCAAGATAGCCGAGCGATGCGAAGTAGCGCCCACGCTTTCCTCCCCCGTTGGCGGAGAACTGGTACTCCTGACGGAAAGCGGCCTTGCGCTGCGCCTCGTCCAGCCAGTTTTCCGAGTATTTCAGGGCGGCACCGGGCACCACCTTGCCATTGGAGTCGAAGACCTCCTCTATCGGCATATTGTACGGGTTGTAGATATTGTCCGTGCCGAGGAAGCGTGAAGCAAGACGCGAGACGGTCATGCCGGCCGCCACAGAAGGCAGATAGCCCTCTGTGCTCACGAGATCATTGTATGTGGCGGCATAGATATGCTCCATATACTCGTCCGCGTCAAGCGTCTCGTATGGCGGTATGGCTCTGGAACTTATCCCGGCCTTGATGTTGAGCGCGAGTTTGATTTCACCCTCAGTGTCCTTGCCTGACTTGGTGGTGATCATGATGACCCCGTTGGCGCCGCGGGCCCCGTAGAGGGCACCGGCAGATGCGTCCTTGAGGACGGACATCGTCTCGATATCGTTGCTGTTGATGGAGCTGAGATCGCCGTCATAAGGCACGCCGTCCACCACGAGCAGCGGAGCATTGGAGGCATTTATGGAGCCGTATCCGCGCACGCGCAGATCCGCTCCGCTTCCAGGCTGTCCGCTTCCGGAAGTCACCATCACTCCGGCCACCTGTCCGTCAAGCATCTTGGAGACATCCGTCACAGCCCTGTCCTTGAACTTGTCGGCTTTGACCACCTCGGCGGAACCGGTGAAAGATTCCTTCTTGGTGGTGCCGTAGGCCACGACTATCACTTCGTCAAGCAGATCCTTGTTGACATCAAGGGACACATTGAGGACATTGACATCCCCGAGCACGACTGTCTTCGGCACCATGCCGAGACAGGAGAAGCTGAGGCGGTCGCCCGGCTGGGCCTTGATCAGATAGCGGCCGTCAAAGTCGGTGATCGCCGACACGCCGCTTCCCTCCACCACTACTGTGGCTCCGATCAGGGTCTCCGAATTAGAACTGTCAGTCACAACCCCTGAC
>CAKUYG010000205.1 GCA_934702165.1 uncultured Bacteroidales bacterium
GACCTCCTCCAAGCAGGAAGAGTCATCAAAGAAGAACTCCTACAAGAGCTCAACCTCACCGCCCAAGAAGAACGCCCGGCATCAGCCGAAGAGTTCCTCAGCCGCGAAGAGACAATGAAAAAACTCAAGATTTCCAGCGCAACCCTCTGGAGATGGAAAAAATGCGGCTACCTCATCCCCGTCCAGCTCGGTTCAATGGACCGCTACCGCCTGTCCGACATCAATGACATCCTCGTCAAGAAAGGAGGTGCACTATGAGCAAGCCAAAGCACATCAGCGAAATAATGCACCAGCTCGTCCTTAACAACCCGGACGATCCATTCGCACAGATTCTCCGTCATTGCCCTTTCATCCAAGCCGAAATGCTCCGGAAAGGCTATTTGTCCTTCGACGACCTCACAGACGAAGAAATCGACCGGCTCATAGACTGCGACATTGAAAGTCTCGACATAGAACAACTAAAAAGAAAGGAGGCCGATTATGACTAAGGAATATCTCCTTTCCAAGACTCTCTACGGAGCCGACATCATCCAGCACCTCATTCGCAAGGAATTTCCCGACCACATTATGCGGATCTCAGGTTTGGACTGCGGAGAATGTCCCGACCCGGTATGGGCGGACGGTGGCATCATCCACGTCTCGATAGACCGTATTCCCATAGAAGGACAAAAACTTCCCCTTTACAAGGCTCGTTTCCACTATCCAGACGGACAAATGCTTGACGGTGATGCCATCGCACTTGCAGCGGCATACTATCACGAACGTGGAGAAAATCTCACGCGAGAGCAGCTGATTGCAAGATTGGCCGAGGAACTCTTCATCAGTGAACCGGTTACGCCACTCTCCAAGCAGAAAGAAGAAAAGAACACGGACAATGTAAGTATACCACCTTGCCCACGATTCAGCTTCTTCCGTCGCCCCATACGCAACACACGCCCCTGCCGGGAAACCTCCCCGGAAGACATCTTCAAATACCTTGTCAGCGACTACGCCAAGTCCCACACGGAACACCTGCGCACCATCACCGACAACAAGGCCAGAAGCAAGTACAAAGCCGACAACCTCGACTACATCACGCCCGGAGGAATCTTCCGCAGCCGCAAAGAAACCGACCTCCTGAAACCATCCGGCTATATGGTCATCGACTTCGACCACATCCCAGACCCGCAAGGACTAGTCCGAAAACTCGCCACAGACGAACACTTCGAGACCGTTCTCGCTTTCCGAAGCCCATCCGGAGATGGAGTCAAATGGATAGTCGCCCTGCCGAACATCACCAAACCGGATGGCACATCCTATACCTACGGAGAGTTCTTCACAATGCTCTCCAACTACTCACGTCTGTACTACGGAGTCGAAGCAGATCCCTCCGGCAAAGACATCTGCCGAGCCTGCTTCCTCCCCTACGATCCAGACGCATTTCTCAACCCATTATACATAGAAGACAATTACGACTATGACATCACCAGATTTCTATAACGCCCTGCTCACCCAAAGCCAGAGCACCACCCCATCCGCTCAAGCGGGAAGCCCAACATCTTCTGCCGACACCGCGACAAAGGTCGAAAAACTGATTGACCTGCTCAAGTCCTCCCATACCGACATCACAGCCGACTACAACGACTGGCTGAAAGTCGGCTTCGCCCTCGCATCCGAATTCGGAGAATCAGGGCGTAGATACTTCCACGACATCAGCTCGATAAATCAAGGCTACAGCCAGACCGAAAGTGACACCAAGTTCACCGAATGTCTCAAATCCGACAGCGGAAGAACAGATATAAGTACACTCTTCTATCTTGCGAAAAACAAAGGAATTACATTATTCTCGCACGATACTCTTGATCATCACACACGCTCGGCAAACCGAACAAAAGGACAAAGTGACAAAAATGTCCCCTTGACACTTTCGGAAGAAGACCCTGAAGAAATGCCACCACTTCCGATGTTCCCTGAAGACATTTTCCGCACACTTCCTGGACTTCTCCAGAAAGTCACCGCCCTGATGCACACTCCACAAGAACGCAGTCTAATCCTCATAGGCAGCATAGCCACACTCAGTTCAGCCCTGTTGCCTATGAAGACAATCTACTTCGGCAAGACCATCTATCCGAATATGTATCTCTTTATCCCCGGCCCAGCAGGTGCCGGCAAAGGCAAACTCGACTTCTGTTTCCGTCTTGTCAAGCCAATCCACAAAGAGAAACTTGAACGGTGGAACACAGCAAAAGACGAATACAAAAAGGAATATGCCCGTTACAAACGCCAGCGCAAAGGCGAGAACATCGACCCACCGGAAAAGCCCCCGATTCAGCTCCTCCGCGTTCCGGCCAACAGCAGCGCCACCTCATTCGCACAGGCAATGGCAGAAAACGGCAACCTCCTCCTCTTTGAGACCGAAGGAGACACCGTAGTCAACACCTTCAACTCCGACTTCGGAAACTACTCCGACTCATTCCGCAAAGCCTTCGCACACGAAAGTTTCGGCTACCTGCGAAGAGGAGACGACGGAGAAGAACGCGAAATCGAAAGCCCACGTCTCTCCACAGTCCTCTCAGGAACTCCGGAACAGGTCAAATCCCTTATCCGCGATGCCGAAAACGGACTGCTCTCCAGATTTATGTTCTTCTGCATCAACTCCAGCTCCGAATGGCTTGACGGCTTCGAATCCTATGGGGAAGACACTCCTTTAGAGGAGACCTTTGACTCCATAGGAGCCGAATTCACAGCTTTCACCAAACGGCTTGAAAGCATCCAGCAAATCCGTTTCTCACTTTCATTACCTCAAATTGGCAAGTTCAATGACTTCTTCGCCAGCGAGAAAGAAAGGATGCAGGACTTCAACGGAGACCGCTACTCTGCCAGCTCACACCGTCTCGCCTGGTGCTTCCTGAGAATCGCAATGGTTTTGACCGCACTGCGAATGATGGATTCAGGAAGCATAACAGAAACCATAGAATGCTCAGACATAGACTTCGCTACCACACAAGCAATCATCCGTGTAATCTCAAGGCACAACGACTACATCTTCAATGTTCTGGACAAAGAACGTCCCGAAGGCATTGCGGTTGCCGACTCCTATTCCTCATCCACACGAAAGTCGATACTCTCCGCGCTCCCAGGCTACTTCACCACAACTGATATGAAAGAAATTTCACAGAAAATATGCAAGAGCCTGAGAACCGTCAGACGACAAATCGC
>CAKUYG010000206.1 GCA_934702165.1 uncultured Bacteroidales bacterium
CTGCAGCTGACAAGAGGTCACTCCGGGCGGAAGCAGATCTTCTATCATCCTGCATACTTCCAAATCAGTTGTCATGCCGGACACGCTTCTGCGCCTCTCATTCTGATAGAGAGCCTCGACATCTTCTCCATGTTCTAAGTCTCCTAGCAGCAAAAGCCTCTGTCCATCAGAGCTTTTGCTGATATCGGAATATGCCGGATGATTAATCATATACAGATAATTCTTGGATGATAAGTAGAGATTTTCCACCGCATCAGTATTCAAGAAGCAAGAAGGCAGCACCATCCCATGCGGATCCAGAACATACCCTTCTGGCAAGGACTTGCAACTCGGAACATAAGCGCCGGTTCTCCTACCGGACGTGACAGACACCATGCATAGCTCTTTTGAGAACACATAACGTGCAGAACAGTATTCATACGAGAACGGTGTGTCCGAAACAGAATGATGTACCGGATTCCTCAGGACATAGTTCACCGCACGGAGTTTCCTGTCGAGCGTGTCAAGAGTGTCAATAAAGAAACTCCGCTTCCCAAGCCGTCCGGAGCGTCTATACTTGTGGTTGAACCACTTGCAGTACGCATTTCGATAACGCGAGACAAATCTTCCCGCATCCGGGAAACACCCGACAATATGGATGTGGTTCGACATGACGGAATAGGCATAAATGTCGGCGCCCGCGCCAAATGCGGCCATGGACATTTTCGTGATTGCACAACGGTAATCGTCTTCGACGCGATGCAGAAGCTCCGCATCCGATTTGATACAAATATGGACAACTTTGTCTCTCATAGCTATAAGTTTTGACAAAAAGCATTGCAAAAATCATCCCATAGCCGGCATTTCTCATTCGTTCTAGTCAGGTTAGAGAGTATCATGGCAAATATGCTCTAACCCGAACTGGGATTCTGCATCTGGCGGCGTTTTTGCTTCAAGGTTAGAGCGTCCATCCGCTTTTTTACTTTAACCTGGGCAGAGCGTGGGCAGAACCAGAACCAGAGCCGGGGCAGAACCAGAGCCGAACCAGAACCAGAGCCGAGCCAGAGCCAGAACCAGCGGCACCGGGCTCCTTAACATAGCCCGTATAGCGGAAAATTGTTATTTTTGCGGCATGGACGAGAGGAACGACACTGCGGAAGTGCTTGAAACGGCTTCGATAGCAGGACATATTCTCCTCGAGAACGGGGCTGAGATTTCCCGGGTAGAGGACACGATGGAGCGGATTTCATCCCACTATGGGGTGGATTCCGGTCATTTTTTCGTGCTCAGCAACGGCATCTTCACGACCGGGTCTCTTGGCAGGTACGCCAATGTGGAGTTCATCCCGATTCGAGGCATACAACTCTCCAAAGTGGTGGAGGTCAACAGTCTGAGCTACGACATCGCTGCCGGGAAATACACTTTGTCCCAGGCTCGCGCAAAACTTGAGGCGATCCGCGACAGGGCGGGAAAACCTGCGTGGGAACAGATTGCCGGTTCCGCTTTCGGGGCTTCCGGCTTCTGTGCTGTCTTCGGCGGTGGGTTTATGGACTGTGCGGCCGCTTTCGTCGTGGGTGCTCTTTTGTATGTGTTTTCCATATTCATCAGCGGCAAGTATCTCTCCAAGATTGTCGGAGGCATCTGCAACGCACTGCTGGCCACCCTGCTGTGCGTAGCCTCCTACAGGATCGGTTTCGGGGAAAGCCTGAGCAATATTATAATAGGTGCGGTCATGCCGCTGATTCCCGGGGTGCCGTTCGTCAACGGGGTGAGGGATCTTGCCAACTCGGACTACATTGCCGGATTGACCCGTCTGACCGACGCCATGCTCGGCTTCATCTGCATAGCACTCGGGGTGAGCATCGCTTTCGTCACGGACGGGGCCGTGTCCGGAGGAATGATTGAACTCTCGGGCATGACAGTGAACCCGCAGACGGCAGGACTGCTCTGGCAGATGCTGGCGGCGTTCGTGGGCACTCTGGCTTTTGCCGTACTTTTCGGTGCGCCGAGAAGGGAGTATGCGGCTTCGGGGATGATCGGTGCTGTCGGTTGGGGGATGTTCCTCGCCCTGACGCGCTACTGCTCAGTCGGAGCGACAGTGGCGATAGTCCTGTCCACCATAGTGATCTGCATCCTGTCACGGTATGTGGCGGTGCTGCACAAGTGCCCGAGCACGGTCTTCGTGCTCTGCGGCATCTTCCCTCTTGTCCCGGGGGCCGGAGTATTCTGGTTTACATATTACCTGCTGTCCAGCCAGTTCGCGCTCTCGCTCACCACCGGATTTGTGGCCGCCAAAGGGGCAATCGCCATTGTCCTCGGCATCATCCTCGCCATGGAACTGCCGCAGCGGCTGTTTTCCCGCAAGACCGTGACCACGCGGAGAAAGTCCGGGCTATAGCATCCGGTTTGGAAAATACTCTAACCTACACCAAGAATACCTGTACGGCAACATTTTGGAGGTTAGGTTATAGCAGATCACAAGGAAAAGGCTCTAACCTGAGCTGGGACAAAACGGAAAGAAACAATTGATTTGATTCAAGTCTTCCCCGTTCCGTAACAAATATTTAACTATATTTGGCCTGCTAACACATTTTTTGTCCTATATGAAGAGAATCGTCGAATGCGTGCCGAACTTCAGCGAAGGCCGCAACAAAGATGTAATCAACAAGATAGCCGCCGCCATCACCGGCGCCGCATCTCCCGTCACAGGTGAAAAAGTCAAACTGCTCGACATCGACCCCGGCGAAGCCACCAACCGGACCGTGATAACCTTCGTGGGCAGTCCAGAGGCCGTCTGCGAAGCTGCGTTCCAAGGAGTGAAGAAAGCTCAGGAACTCATCGACATGAGACATCACCACGGGGCGCACCCCCGCTCCGGGGCCACAGACGTGCTGCCGCTCATACCGGTGGCCGGCATCAGCCTGGAAGAATGCGCGCAGCTCTCACGCGAGCTGTCCAGACGCATCAGCGAAGAGCTCGACATACCATGCTACTGCTACGAGGCCGCAGCCTTCAAGCCGGAGCGCAAGAACCTCGCCGTCTGCAGAGCCGGGGAATACGAAGCGCTCCCCGAGAAGATGGCCGACCCCTCACGCAGGCCGGACTTCGGTCCCCTTGAATTCAACGATACCGTGGCCAAGTCAGGAGCCAGCAATGTCGGAGCCCGCAACTTCTTGAT
>CAKUYG010000207.1 GCA_934702165.1 uncultured Bacteroidales bacterium
GATCCGGGTAGAGCTGGAGCATGGACGGAGCCTTGTAGGCAAGTCCCCATGCCAGCCTTGTCGTGAGATGGTCAAACCACTTCACCGAGCCGGAAAGTCTCGGGGAGACAAGGTGGTAGCGCTCAAGCATGTAATCGTAGCGTACACCGAGTTTCAGTTTGGTCTCGGCCGCGTCACCGCTGTGCTTGATATTGCTCTCGTGATAGGCTGACCATGTCTTGGAAGCCGGCACGTCGTGGAAGTTGGTGGCACGCGAACCTATGCCGCCCATGGTCTCCACCGCTCCGCCTGAGATGGTGCGCCCCTTTCCGAAGTTCTTGTCTATGCTCCCCTGCAGGCCTGTCATGAAAGAGAACGACCAGTTCCGCGCGTCCACGTTCTTGGTCATCGAGACATCAAACGCCCCGCTGACGGGAAGCCCGCGCATTATGGATTCCTGGGTAAACGCCATCGGAGAGTATCCGGTGATGTAGGTGCCCGTCTTGAGCGCCTCCACGAGGGGCAGCGGCCCCGAGGCTATGGTCTCGAACCTGGAGTACTGCCTGTCCACGCTCCCGTTGACGGAATAATCCAGACTCCCGGCCCGCCCGAGCTGCATGGACCCGTATATGTTGAGGCTCAAGTTCTGGTTGTTGACCCTGGCTATGTTGCGTCCTTTCTCCTCCGGCTCATATCTCTGGCCGTTGAAGCCCATTATGGACTGGAGCGCCACGGTATTGTTCCACTCCAGTGCTTTGGAGAACTTCTTCATCCACCGGAGGCCGAAGTTCACATTCTGGTAGTAGTTCTTGCGCTGCACCGGACTGTCCTTGGAATACGTGTATGAGAAGTCGGCATTGAGGATACCCCCTTTGTCCCCGAGGTTGAAGCCTTTGGATACTGCTCCCTGGTATGAGGTGGACGAGACGTTGGCTGAGACGGACAGCGGTATGGTCCCGACCTTGTTCTTTACTATGATGGCGCCGGAGGTGAGGTTGCCGTATTTGGCAGAGGCCACGCCGGTCACCACTTCCACACTCTCTATGCCGCTGGCCGATATGCTCCGCAGGTCTATTCCCTTGCCCGCCGTGCCGTAGGAGTCGGTCTGCCCCAAGGCAGGATTGGACACCTGCATGTTGGCATCGTTGGACATGGCCATGCCGTTGACGATGACGGAAGTGCCGATGTTGTTGTAGTTGGAGCTGACGGCAGAGCGGAGATCGGCCTGCTGGACGGAGTTGAAGTTGGATGAGCTCAACTGCTTGCCCGGCAGGAGGGATATCACATCCTGTAGGTTCATCGCCTGTATCTGCTTGATGGCCTGGTCATTGATATGATATGTGCTGGTCCCCTCCCGGCTGTCGCTCTGCGTTGCGGTCACCACCACCCCTTTCATCATCAGGGATTCGGCTTTGAGGATGAAGCTCAATGAATCAACATCTCCCCTCACATCCACTTCCCTCTCCACGGTCCTGTACCCCAGGCATCCGACAGAAAGCTTGTGCCTGCCGGAGGGCAGGCTGAGGGTGAAAGTACCGTCATTGTCCGTCCACGTGCCGACCGGAGGCTGCGCCACAGCCACGGAGACATAGCCAAGAGGGGCTCCGGACTCGTCCACAACCACCCCGGACACATTGTGATTCTGTGCTGAGGATGTCAAAGCAGCGACCAGGAACGTCAAAAACGCTGCGACTTTATGACGGCAACTCATATTGTATTCACTTACTAACTGCCGCAAAACTATTAATAAGCATTTTAAAAAACAATAGCTTGCGTGGGAAATCATAAAAAATGATGACCTCTCCGGGACATTTTCCGGCCAGACTTGCATCAGAGGCACATTATGAGTAAATTAGCGCCGTTTATGCGATTCCCGCCACATATCGGTGGCCTTCTCGCCGCCCTGATGCTTGTCGCCTGCAACGATAAGGTTTTTGTAGTGGATCTCACCCCCTCGAAGACGGTCATCGAATTCAGCGAAGACGGCGGGACGGAAAGCATCGCCTTCAATACGCCCGGATGGAAAATACCCACTCTTTACATGTACGGAGCCGGCTCGGACAGCTATTATATTCTTAGAGACGGCAAAGAGCTGAACCTCTGGCCACCCTCCCTCGAAGGCAACGGCACCCTTGTCATCAGAGAAGGCAAGCGTCTTGCCGCCACCATCTCCAGAGACAGCCCCCGGAACCTTGAAATCACAATGGGCGAAAACCGCTCCACAGCGAGGCGGATCATCACCATACTGGTATCCGACGACCTGTTCCAAAAACAGATACAGGTATTCCAGAAAGAATCCGTCTGGACTCTTGAGGGCATTGATTGGAACACAGCCTCGGCAGTCTGCGGGACCAGCCTCGAAGAGACCGGCGAGCCGCTGACCATAGACAACAAGGGCAGTGAGAATGTGGTGATGAAAGTGAATGTGTTTGAGAACTGCACCACCACAGTCCAGTTCCGGGAGACGCCGCAGGAGCGTGGCGAATGCCCGAATTTCCCGGACCCCGATGCGCGGGTGTCTGTCCCGTGCAGCTTGGGTGAAGACGGAGCGCTGATATTCAACGGCCTGCAGGCCAGCTACAACGGGATGGAGCAGGAGTTCACGGACGGCATGCCGCAGGTGGAGAAAGATGTGGCCTTCAAGCCAGGCAAGCACACATACAAGATAGTGGCCGAGCTCAATACTCTGACGGTAGGCTACACAGCCCGTCTGCGCTCCGGCACCCGAAGTACCGAAATAAAAGGTACGCTTACAGTCAAATCCCCTACGGGCAAATGGTACGGAATATGGGAAGAATAGCCCTGATTAAAACGTTGCTGGCAGCCACGGTGCTGCTGGCCGGCCTGCCGCTTGCAGCCCGGGAAAACGGCGGACTTTCCAACAGTGGCGGTCCTTCCGGCAGGGACGGCTTCACACACCGCGTGGGACTGGAGATGAGGGGCGCATGGATCGCACCCTCGCACGGCTTTTTCCGTGGAGAGAACGGTGCCGGCAAAAAACTCGACAAGAGCGGCTCGCTGCACCTTAAGTACTCGTTCCGCTTTCCTGAATCCAGCCGTTACGGCACCCTGTATCCCACTGCCTATCAAGGAATAGGGCTAGCTTGGAACACGTTTTTTGACAAGGCGGAACTGGGTGTTCCGGCTGCCATGTATGTGTTTCAGGGGGCGAGGAT
>CAKUYG010000208.1 GCA_934702165.1 uncultured Bacteroidales bacterium
GTACTGGCTGCCTCAAGGTGACCCCGGCCCATGATGCCCACGACTATGAGATAGGCCTGCGGCACAACCTGCCGGTGATGGAGATCATCGATGATCATGGACGTCTCAATGACAAAGCTCAGATCCTGGTCGGGGAGGACCGCTTCGTGGCGAGGAAAAAGATAGTGAAGATGCTCGAAGAGGCCGGAAACCTCGTCAAGATAGAGGAATACACCTCACCGGTGGGCTATTCGGAGCGCACGGACGCGGTGATCGAGCCGAAACTCTCCGCCCAGTGGTTCCTCAAGATGGAGAGCCTTGCCGCAAAGGCGCTGGACAGCGTGGAGTCCGGCAGGATCAAGTTCATCCCGGACAAATACCGCAACACCTACCGCCATTGGATGGAGAACGCCCACGACTGGTGCATCTCGCGTCAGCTCTGGTGGGGGCAGCGCATTCCGGCGTACTATCTCCCTGACGGGAGCGTGGTGGTGGAGGAGACTGCCGAAAAGGCTTTGGAAGCGGCGCGCAAACTCAATCCTTCACTGACGGCAGCTGATCTGAGGCAGGACGAGGATGTTCTTGACACCTGGTTCTCAAGCTGG
This sequence comes from uncultured Bacteroidales bacterium, assembly GCA_934702165.1. Taxonomy (GTDB): domain Bacteria; phylum Bacteroidota; class Bacteroidia; order Bacteroidales; family UBA932; genus Cryptobacteroides. Next base: position 585 of record CAKUYG010000208.1, read on the forward strand.
CTTTGGCCGATATCGGTGTTTGACCCGGAGCGTCCCGGGCACCCGGAGCACAAGCCGAATGCGGATCTGAGCTACTATTATCCTACCAATGACCTTGTTACAGGTCCGGACATCATATTCTTCTGGGTAGCAAGGATGATAATGGCCGGTGACGAGTTCATGTCCGATGTGCCTTTCCGGAATGTGTATTTTACAGGCATAGTCCGTGACAAACTGGGCCGCAAGATGAGCAAGACCCTCGGCAACAGTCCGAATCCTCTTGATCTCATCGCCAAATATGGTGCGGATGCTGTCCGTCTGGGTATGCTCCTCTGCTCTTCGGCAGGCAACGATATCCTCTACGATGAGTCCCAGGTGGAGCAGGGCCGCAATTTCTGCGGAAAGATCTGGAATTCATGGAGGCTCGTGAGCGGATGGAAAGTCGAGGATGGTGCGGCACAGCCTCAGGAGGCGGCCGTGGCCGTGAAGTGGTTTGACAACCTGCTCTCCCGCACTGTAGAGACGGTGGAGGACCATTACAGAAAATTCCGCATCAGCGACGCTCTGATGTCCATATACAAGCTCTTCTGGGATGACTATTGCAGCTGGTATCTCGAACTGGTCAAGCCAGCCTACGGCTCTGCCGTGGACGGGGCTACATACAAGGCTACACTCGGATTCTTCGAGAAACTGCTTAAGCTTATACACCCGGTGATGCCTTTCATCACCGAGGAGCTGTGGCAGGCTATGGAGGAGCGCTCTGATGGAGAGACGATAATGTTTCAGCGCACTCCGGAGGCAGGAACGTACGATCCGGCATTCCTTGAGGCGTTTGATCTTGTCCGTGAGTCGGTCGTGTCAGTACGCGGTATCAGGGCACAGAAGCAGATTTCACCAAAGCAGAGTCTTGAACTCTTCGTTGACGGTGTCCTGCCCGAAGAACTTTTGCCTGTCCTGATGAAAGTAGCCAACTTGTCGGCTGTAAAGTCTGGCAAAGCCGAAGGGGCAGCGGTGTCATTCATCTGCGGAACTCTCGGATTCAGCGTGCCTCTTGCTGGCTTTATCGATGCTGAAGGCGAGAAGACCAAACTGCTTGCAGAACTGGAACATCAGAAGAAGTTCCTCTCCGGAGTCAGGGCCAAGCTTTCCAACGAGAAGTTCACAGCGCACGCCCCTGCTGCGGTTATAGATACCGAGAGGAAGAAAGAGGCTGACTGCCTGGCCCGTATCGAGTCCATCGAGGCCGCGCTTGCGGCCATTAAATAATGATGCTTATGTTGACTTATCCTTTGATGATCGGTTGGTGGGAGGTTGTCGTTATCGCGTTTGTCGTACTTCTTCTTTTCGGTGGGAAAAAAGTTCCGGAGTTGATGAAGGGACTCGGCAAGGGTGTCAGGAGTTTCAAGGATGCCCTTGACGGAAAAGATGATGACGGACAGAAGAAGATAGACGGAGGATCTTCAAACAATCCTGAATAATAGGGTGGCTGAGGGGAAGGAAATGTCTTTCTGGGACCATCTTGATGAGCTGAGGGGAGCTTTGCTGCGCTCGGCTCTCTTTCTGTGTGCCTTCTCCTGTCTCGGGCTTTGCTTCCGCTCCCAATTGTTTGACGGGATCATCCTTGCACCGTCGCGGCCCGATTTCTGGCTTTACCGTATGCTTGGATGGGGGGTAAGTATAGACCTTGTCAACATAGACTTGAGCGCTCAGTTTTTTGTACATCTCAGGGCCAGCGTGGCAGCCGGATTCATACTCTCGTTCCCTTTCATTGTCAGAGAAATATGGGGCTTCGTGGCACCTGCTCTTTATCCCGGGGAGAAGCGTGCGCTGCGGACTGCTTTCCTGCTTTCCACGGTGCTTTTCTATCTTGGAGTGCTTGTTGGGTACTTTCTTGTCCTCCCGCTGTGTCTACAGTTTTTCATCAATTATACGGTCTCTGCAAGCGTGGTCAACACCATAAGTCTGGGTTCGTACATGTCCATGTTCACCTCGATGGTGCTGCTCAACGGGGTGGTGTTTGAGTTTCCGACAGTGGTCATGGCTCTCTCGCGTCTGGGGGTGATAGATCGTCCGGCGCTTCGCAAGGGCCGCAAATACGCTGTTGTGGCAATACTTATAGTGGCGGCTGTGATAACTCCGGCCGATCCGGTCTCGATGTTCGTGCTCGCCATACCTATGTACCTTCTTTATGAATTTTCGATTCTGCTATGCTCATCTCAGAAAAAGCCTGCACTTGGGGAATAAACTGCGTCAATTGGCCTGACCTGTGGCCGGCACGGCCTGAAGTGTCAGTGGCGGCGCATCATGACGTGGATAATCTGTATCTGCATTACAAGGTGAAAGAAGATTCTGTCCTCGCTGTGGCTGCTGCCGACCGTGAGCCTGTCTGGAAGGATTCATGCGTGGAGTTTTTCTTCGCTCCGGGTGATGACGGACTGTACTATAATATAGAGTGCAGCTGCATAGGCAAGATCTATATGTGCTGCGGCCGGGATCGGAATGACAGGGAGTTTCTTCCCGAAAGCGCCTACGTGGGCATAATCCGGGAGGGGAGTCTCGGCAGTGAGCCTTTCGGTTTGAGGGAAGGGCC
>CAKUYG010000209.1 GCA_934702165.1 uncultured Bacteroidales bacterium
AACTGGACACTTACGCCGAGGTCAAAGGTCTTGATTCCCAGGCCATCATCATGGGTGTGGGGCTCGACCCGCGCATTGGCACGCACTACAACAACCCGTCATTCGGATACGGGGGCTACTGCCTCCCGAAGGACACCAAGCAGCTTCTGGCCAACTACGCCGATGTGCCGGAGAATCTCATCCAGGCCATAGTCGAGAGCAACCGGACACGCAAGGACTACATCGCCGACGCGATACTGCACAAAGCCGGATACTATGCCGACAACGGCCAGTGGGACAGCTCCATGGAGCACAGCTGCGTGATCGGGGTCTACCGCCTCACCATGAAGTCCAATTCGGACAACTTCCGCCAGAGTTCCATCCAGGGAGTGATGAAGCGCATCAAGGCCAAGGGAGCCGAGATCATCATATACGAGCCGACCCTCTCCGACGGGGAGACTTTCTTCGGTTCCAGGGTCGTCAACGATCTTGAGAAGTTCAAGGCTGACTCCAAAGTCATCATCGCCAACCGCTTCGACCCTGTCCTGGACGACGTCGCCGACAAGGTCTACACCCGCGACCTCTTCAAGAGGGACTGAGTCCCCTTGGCTGTCCGGATGAGAAAGAAGCGGCCATAATCAGACACTTGGAAAGCATCGTGGAGTATTGTTGATTTTTAATATTATCGCTATATTTGAGGTCATGACAGAAGAATGTCCGATCATTGTCTATCATGGGACAAATACAGTGGTAAAGAAACCTGAAGTCCGTATTGTGGGATACAACAAGGATTTCGGCTTTGGGTTTTATTGTACGCGCTTTGAGCGTCAAGCCCAGCGATGGGCTATTTCTAAGAAAAACCCGCACATAGTATGTGTCTATGGGTACTTTCCGGATAAGTCTTTAAGGACCAAGGTATTTCCGGAGATGACTGATGAGTGGCTCGATTTCGTTGCTGCTTGTCGTCATGGAGAAGCGCACCCTTATGATATTGTAGAGGGGCCTATGGCAGACGATGAGGTTTGGGATTATGTTGAAGATTTTCTTTCAGAACGTATCAGCCGAGAGGCTTTTTGGGCTTTAGCGAGATTCAAACATCCTACCCATCAGATACTATTCTGCACCGATCAAGCTCTCATGACACTCAAATTCAGATCTTCCTATCAGCTATGAGCAACAAGTACTTTCCCGAAGAACAGATATCGTTCAATGACCTTTACTTTGTATGCTATATGATAGAGCGGGTTGCGCGGAAGATTCATCAGCGCAACTGTTATGTCGCAGAGCGTATCGGAGTGGGGGGGTTGTTGCACGAAATGTCCATCGCGCAGACCAGTCACTGTCTCAACCCGGAACAGGTTGAGAGTGAATGGATAGAGGTATATGGGCTACGCGAAGGGTATTTTGATGTGACAGATGTGTCAGACCGTTTTACGGACAAGGTGCCGTCGCCGACGCAGATGGGAAAAGTATATGCGAGGCTGGTAACATCTTTGGACACTGATGACAATTTGCCTGAGACCATTTTGAAAGTCTACGAGTCTCCTGTCAGCATTATAATAGACGACTACAATACAGGGGCATATTACGAACCGAGTTATGTTCAGACCCGCGCTTTTCTGAATGGTGGCTTCTGACACCTGCGGTATGTTTTTTGTAAGTGATAGCGGCGTTTTGATAGTCTTAAACTTAATATTATGTCGTATTCAGCAGTAGAGATTGCGAAGAAACTTATTGCTCTGGCTCAGAGTGATGAGGCAAATGGTGGAGAGTTGCTTACGAACTTGAAACTTCAGAAACTCCTTTATTATCAACAGGGTTATCATCTTGCCCAGTTCGGGACACCTCTCTTTGACGAGGACATAGAGGCGTGGATGTATGGACCCGTGGTGCCGTCCGTGTATGATTATTACAAGAAACAAGGCGCTGCGGGGTTGACATTTGATGGTGAGACGGTTATGCTGAGGCCGGAGGAAGAGGAACTCTTTAATCAGGTTTTCGATGCTTTCAGAGATTTTTCCGCTATCGGGCTTATGAACAGGACTCACGGCGAGAAGCTTTGGCTTGAGGCTGTTCCTCACGATAGGGGAACTGTGATCAGCAAGGAGTCAATGCGGAATTTTTTCAAGACCCAATTCGAGTAAGATCCGGCAGATGGGGAAGATAAAGAAGCAGCACCCGGAACGTCCGCCTGTTGGACCAAGCCGGGTCGTGTTCTGTTTCTCAGAACTGAGACCTTTCAGTTACAAGTCGGCTGAAAGGGACGGGAAGTTCTTCATAAGTTATATAGAGCGGCTGAAAAGGTTGTGTTTATTGGATAGGAGCGACTTGAGATGTGCTCAGCGTCATTCCTTTGGAACAGAAAAAATTTCTTTGGTTTCGTTAAGCCCTGCAGCCCAGAACAATTGTCCTGCCGGTGTGGATGGTTTGCTGGCTTTACGAGCTGCCGGTGATAACCATGCGTTTCTTGGTTACAGGGACGGTAATGTCTTTCAGGTGGTATTTATTGAATATCAATTCGGGGACATTTATAGGCATTGCTGATTTCTGCTCAATCATAGCGAAAACGCCTCCCCTTGGCTGTCCGGACGAGAAAGAAGCGGCCATCAGGCCGGCAGAGAATTCGGGGTCAACGCACTTTTTGGAATCACAGAAATAGCCTTTATCTTTGTGCCAAGATAAACACAAAACTATGATTGACGACACGAACTACATGCAGCCGATGGCTGGCGATTCTCAGATAGTCCTGTATCAGCCGGATGAGAGCATCAGACTTGAAGTAAGATTTGAGCAGGAGACAGTGTGGCTGACACAGCTGCAGATGACGGAACTTTTCCATACTACCCGTAACAACATAACCATTCACATAGGAAATATATTCAAAGAAGGTGAATTGGATGAATCGTCAGTATGTAAGGAATCTTTACGTACTGCAGTTGACGGGAAGAGGTATAGAACGAAGTACTACAATCTTGATGTCATCATCTCCGTCGGATACCGGATAAAGAATCCTGTTGGTACACGGTTCCGCCAATGGGCCAATACTGTAATTAAGCAGTATCTCCTACAAGGATATTCGATCAACCGCCACCTTGTAGCTCTGCAGGAGACAATTTGTTTTCTTT
>CAKUYG010000210.1 GCA_934702165.1 uncultured Bacteroidales bacterium
TATCTGTCATGGCTGTCGCCTTCTGCTTTGTCAGTAAAAACGGAGCGAATTTATAAAAGTTCTTGATAATCTGCAAAACACCCGGGGCGGGAAAGTTGAAGCGATTCCTGCGAGACGCCCCTACATTCCCCTTTCTGATTAGCAGTCTGAAGTTTGGGGCAGAAATCCTCAAAAACACCCCGACCTGCGCGTCGGGCTTGCGTGGATCTTTATGGGAAGTGCTACAATTTCAGCATTTTGAAGACCCTGCCTATGAGAGAATCAAGACGTTATGATCGATTGGCTACTTGTTGTCGAGTGAATTGAGAATTTCAAGCATTTCGTTTGGGGTAACAACTCTTCTGACTGATGGAAAATGTCTGATGTTTCCGGTGATGAGGTAGGAATCCTCCCTTGACATGGACACCTCATAGAAGACCACATCTTTCGGGTCAATTACTTCACCGGAGCTGGCCACTCTTTCAGATTCAACGCCAGCTTCAATAAGTGCGTCAATAGCAAATCCGATTGCATTTTCGGAGAAATTGAACTTTGGACGCCGTAGTACCTCATTGTATTCAGCGATGATCTCCTCATTGTACATGGGGATGAAATCCCGACTGAACAGGCGGTCCATAATCTGTACCGGGGCCGAGTCTGTATGTTTAGCCAGCAGGGCCGATACGAGAACATTGGTATCGATGACTGCGTAGACCTTCATTGCTTGGACTCTCTGGCAAGCCTGATTTCCTCATTGATTTCGTCAAGAGTCATATTCTGGATGCCGGCATCAGCGGCGGCCTGTCTCATAGAATAGAATGCTGCACGGCCCTTGGACATGACGTCATCCTTTGTGGGCGCCTCGATAGAGAAGGGGATACGCCGGCTTCTGACCACTTGGCGCACGAAGATGTTGAACGCCGTATTGGTGCTCATGCCGAATTCTTCACAAAGACTGTCGAACTTCTTTTTCAGGTCGGCGTCCAATCTGATTGTAAGTGCTGACTGTGCCATGATTATAGTTGTTTTTGCAAATATAGCAAAATGGCTGCAATGTGCAATCTTTTTGCAAAAACACTTAATCGGAGGATTATATGTGTCGGGGTTAACAGTGAATCTTATCAGTCAGGTCGGGCATAGCCGTTTTGTATTTTTCGACTTCGCCTTCAGGGACGATTATCTCTTCGAGAGCTGGACAGCCAGAAAAAGCACCGGCGAGATTCTCGGGACAAGAACAGAGGAATGTCGCGGTTTTTAGACTCGGACAGTTGTTGCAGAACGCCTTTCCGATTGTCTTTACTGATGCGGGGATTACGATTGAGCGGAGGTTAGGACAGTTGTTGAAAACGAAAAAATCAATCTCTTCCAGCGTTTCCGGAAGTTTGAAACCCATAAACGGCAAATTGGAAAACTGCCATCCTGCTATACGCTTGTGTACACGAACATCACAGACAATATGCGCCAACTTCTCGGGATCCTTCTCTGTTATCCAAGGTGTCTTTGTCGGGGTAGCCTTGAAGTATTCTTCCAGCTTTCGTTGCTCTTCCTCGGGGTCTATGTCTCCATACTCTTCAATATCAATCCGGTCTTCGAGTTCCCCAATCGCATCTTCGGCATCGGAAAGCCGGGCTGCGAGATTCTCGTTCTTGTCCTGCAGGTCCTTCACCTGCTGTTCCAATGATTTGATGCGTTCCTGAAGTTGATTGAATTGTTCGTCGGTTGTCATAATGTATCTGTTTGGATTCCATTTGTTATACTGGCAAAGTTATAAAAAATATTGTTCCCGCAACGGTGGAGCGTTCTGGGCCACACGGTGCAGCAATTTCTAGGTGCTTCCGGGAAGGCCCCGTACAGAAATCGCCCTTGTGCTGTACGAAACGCTCTGTGGGGCGCAGAGACGTCCAGCGGCTTCCAGCGGCTTTCTGGAGGTAGGGGGTAAAAAGAGCCGTAAATGCCCCAACCTTCAGCCCTTGGAGGGCTCATCCGGCAGCTCATGTCAGACCTTGCGGAGTTCTTCTCTGCCGACCTCGATGAAATCTTGGCCAACACCGTCATTCTCAAACCTTATCATATCAGCCAACTGTAGGAAATAGTCATTTGACCATATTTCCAGATCCCTTTTGTCGACAATATATGGAAGGACATCCTGTTTTACCGCAGATATGTCTGCCGCACAGATGCGTCCCTTGAGCATCTCCAAGAACGATTCCTTGGTCAAGTCAATGCCATTGAACTCCTTGGCCCGGGTCTGAAGATGCCTGAAGTCCAGCGGGACCCGGTTCCTGACATACCATTCGAAATCATACCAGTCGCGTCCCTTGACCCGATTCTTCCATTGCCTGAATGTAAATGCGTGCATCTTTCCGGCATAAAGATTAGGAAGGGTGAAGCATCTGGCCATGAACGAGAAAGGGGTCATCAGCAGTCTCTGTTCCGTCTGAAAGCCAAGCGGAGGCTGCGTGTCAATCTCGATCTTGATTTTAAGGGATTGCTCTGTCTGGAAGGATATGTTGTACACATCGGTATTGTCCTTCAGGAATGCCGACTCGACCTTCCCGAAGTTCCTTTTGTCTTTCTTCGTGATGCTGACCTCACGCCCCAGACTTCGGCATTCCTCTATTATGGCGGGGAAATATTTTTCCAGACTGAATTCCGGATCTTTTTTCAAGAGAGAGAAATCCATATCCTCTGAGAATCTTTTCAGCCCGTGGAATATCCTCAGGCAAGTGCCACCATAAAATGCGGCCTCCTTAAAGAAGCCTCCACGATACAGACCGGCGAGAATCACCTGCTGCATAACTTCATAGACGGCGTTCCGCTTGTCATCAGATGTGCGTATCTGATATGCGGAAAGCATGGAATCGAAGATCTCGCTCATATACGTTCCTGTTTTTGTTGAGTTTTCAGATAGTTCAGGAGTGCAGATAACGAACCGGATTTGCGTCCCAGCGCTGAGCATTGCTCAATGATCTGCAGATCAAGGTCAGGAATCGCATCAGTGTCAAACCGGATATCTTCCTCAAGGAAGAGCCTCACGTCTTTCATAAAGCGCAATGTCACCTTGTTGAAGCAGATATAGTCGCACAGGGCTTTTTCCGGAGATGCTATGAGATAACGACAG
>CAKUYG010000211.1 GCA_934702165.1 uncultured Bacteroidales bacterium
GGCAGACGGCGGTGCCAGGTGGGAGCGAAATCGACGGAAAAGGCTCCTACCTGGACGGGGAGGCGGCCGCAGACGCGACTGCAGGGCAGACGGGACGCATGGTGCAGACGGGGCAGCGGCCGCAGGCCACGGACGCGGCGGGCCACCGAAAATTTACTATCTTCGCACCATGATTGCCTTTATATTGTCACTTTTCCTGTGCAGCTCCGCAACGTTGCCAGGAAAAACCGACACAGTATCTCGCGAATCCGCCCCGGAATCGGGGCCCCGCCCCACCATTGTCCTCCACCCCCACGAGGAGGTGGCCTGCCGCTGCGGAAAGAGCAGCGCCCACGAAGAAGCCACCTGCCGCTGCGGAAAGAGCAGCGCCCACGAGGAAACGGCCTGCCACAAGGGAGCGGCCCGTCCCGACAGCAAGTGTTTTCCCGAAGATGTCAACGTACAGGAGGCAGCCAACCCAGAGCAAGCGACACCCGATGGGAAAGACTGCCTGAAGGGATACCGCAAGGTTTTCCTGGCCGGCACCATTGACGGCGGGGACAGCGTGGATTGGCAGGCCGAGGCGGAGAAGTTCTTCATCAGCCGGGGAGGTTGGGCCGTGTTCAACCCCCGCCAGAAGGAATGGCACCCGGAGCGCCCCGGGGAGATGGATTATCAGGTCAGCTGGGAACTGAGCCACCTCGAACAGGCCGACGCGATACTGATGTACTTCGCCGACGGCAGCAAGTCCCCGATCACCTTGCTCGAACTCGGCCTGCACGCCCGTTCCGGGAAGCTCCGGGTGGTGTGCACGGAAAAATTTTACCGTTACGACAATGTCCGCATCACCTGCGAGCGCTACGGCATCCCGGTGTTCACCACGCTCCAGGAAGCACTTGAAAACATCTGCAAACCATGAAAAAGTTTTTCGTTTACATAGCCATAACTCTCCTGTTCTCAAACGTTTGCGCAGCACAGACCGGCACGTGGTCAGGGAAACTCAACGTTTCCGGGGCGGAACTCGATCTGGTGTTCAACCTCGACTCCGGAACCCTGGATGTACCCGATCAGGGCGCAAGAGGGATTCCGGTGAACGTGGACCGGTCCGGGTTCGGAAGCATCAGCCTCGGCATACCATCCATCAACGCCTCGTTCAAGGGAGTGTGGACCGGCAAGCGCATCGCGGGAACATTCACCCAGCACGGGGTCCAGTTCCCGTTGACCTTGAACCCGGGCGAACCTGAACTGCGGCGGCCCCAAACCCCTGTGGGACCGTTTCCCTACAGGACGGAAGAGGTCAGCTTCGCAAACGGGAACGCTGTGCTGAGGGGTACACTCTGCATCCCGGAAAACTGTGACGGCGCCACCCCGGCACTGCTGATGGTCACGGGCAGCGGACTTCAGAACCGGGACGAGGAGGTGTTCGGGCACAAACCGTTCGCGGTCATCGCGGATGCGTTCGCCCGGGCCGGGATAGCCACGCTGCGCTACGATGACCGGGGTTTCGGGGAATCAACGGGCGACACCGTGAACTGTACCACCCGTGACCTCGCGGAGGATGCCGAAACTGGGGTGGAGCTGCTGCGTGAGAGGTTTTCCCGGGTCGGGGTGCTGGGGCACAGCGAGGGAGGCACGATCGCCCTGATGCTCGCGGCGGAGGGGAAGGCTGATTTCGTGGTGAGCCTCGCCGGGATGATAGTATCCGGTGCGGAGACGCTGCTCACCCAGAACAGGCACGCGCTTGCCATGAGCGGTCTGCCGGAGAGCGACATCGAGGCCTATTGCCGGGTATTGTCTGATTGCTTCGAGGCTGTGGTTCAAGGACTTCCGCTTCCGTCAGGGAATCTGCTGCCGGAGGGGTTGGCGCAGAATTACAAGCTCGCCTCACAGGGGTTTCAGACTCCTTATATGAGGTATTTTCTCGCGCTCGACGTATCCAAGGAGCTCAGGAAAGTGAAGTGTCCGGTGATGGCGCTCAACGGGACGAAGGACATCCAGGTGGACTGCCGGAACAATTTGGATGCGCTCAGGAAGGGGCTGGGCGGGACAAATGCCATCAAGGCCGAAGAGGGACTCAACCACCTGTTCCAACATTGCACCACAGGCGAAGTCTCTGAGTACAAGCAGATTGAAGAGACTTTCTCACCGGCGGTCATAGATGAGATGATTGTCTGGATCAAGGCGCTGCCCTAGTATCAGACGCCGCTTCCGCACTTTCGCACAGCAGGTGACATGGAAAAACGGGAGGAGCAGGCAGCTCAGTCGGCTCGCAGGGCTTTGACACACTTGCGCACGCCGAGAGTCCAGTATGGGACAGCGACACCGAATGTATTCTTTATCAGCGTCTTGTCAAGGACTGAATAGGCCGGGCGTACCACTTTGCTCGGGAACTCATCGGAATGGCAAGGCTGGATGTCGCACTCGGTATGGCCGGCATACTCTGCGATGACCTTGGTGAAATCATACCAGCTGCACACTCCCTCATTGGAGAAGTGGTACACTCCAGGATGCTCCTCGTAGGCACGAGAGGAGATTATCGCGTAAATCGCCTGGGCCAGATCAAAAGCATAAGTCGGCGTACCTGTCTGGTCAAACACCACCTTGAGTTGAGGCTTTTCGCCAGTCAGACGCAGCATTGTCTTGAGGAAATTCTTGCCGAATTCGCTGTAGAGCCAAGCCGTCCTGATTATCACATATTTACAGCCAGAGGCCTTGATCTTCTCCTCGCCGTGAAGTTTGGTGAGGCCGTAGACTCCTGTCGGCGTGCCTTTCTGGTTCTCCCGGCACGGGGTGTTGTACGGTTCGCCGCCGAACACATAATCCGTGCTGATGTGGAAGAGCACTCCCCCGACTTCATTCATGGCAGTGGCCAGATTCTCCGGAGCCGTGGCATTGAGAAGCTCGGCGAGCTCGCGCCTGTCTTCTGCCCCCTCGACATCCGTGTAGGCAGCGCAGTTGATAATTGCCTCAACTTTTTCTGAGGCAACCATCTCCCTGATGGCTGAAAGGTCCGTGATGTCCAGGCGGCGTGTTTCAGTATTCACTTCAGGCCGCCCCAACAAGCGGAGCATCGC
>CAKUYG010000212.1 GCA_934702165.1 uncultured Bacteroidales bacterium
GTGAGTGCGGGGCGCACACCTTCCCTGTGATACGCAACCAGAACCCGACATCCACTGTGGAGCACGAGGCCACGACCTCAAAGATAAGCGACGACCAGCTTTTCTACTGCACACAGAGGGGCATAAGTCCTGAAGATGCAGTTGGACTGATCGTCGGAGGATATGCAAAGGAAGTCCTCGCACGCCTGCCTATGGAGTTTGCCGTGGAGGCGCAGAAGCTTCTGTCAGTTTCACTTGAAGGGGCGATCGGATGATGGATGGGGCGATGCTCATAGATTTGCTTACATCGCTCTTCGGCCTGACCTGCGTGTTTCTTGCCGGACGCAACAGCAAATACAATTTCTGGGTGGGATATGTGTACTCCGCCCTGCTCTTCCTGATGTTCTGGAACAAGAACCTCTACGCCAACCTCTTGCTTCAGCCTATATCATTGGGAATCAATATTCTGGGCCATTACCGATGGACACACCCGAGAAGCGGCGAGCAGAGTGCCGAGGATGCGAAGTCCCTCAAGGTAAGCATGCTCAGCTGGCCACAGCGCACACTTGTGATAGCCGGTGTCCTGGCTCTCGCCGGAGTGTGGGGCTGGCTCATAAGCATGGTGGGCAATGTGATCTTCCCGGGAAAAATCTCCACCGACCCGATCCCGTATCTGGATGCCTGCGTTACGGTGCTGATACTCACAGCGCAATTGCTGTCGGCCCTGAAGAAGTGGGACTGCTGGATAGCGTGGCTCCTGGTCAACATCTCCCAGATGATCATGCACATCTCTGTGGGACATGTGTTCATGCCTATAGTCTGCGGCCTGTACCTTGCAAACGGCATCTGGTCCCTCATATCCTGGTACAGGCTGTACAAGCGGAAATCTTAAAACAAAGTAAAGAATATGTCAGATAATATACTTCTCGAAATCAAGAACCTGCACGCCGGTGTGGAGGGCAAAGAGATCCTCAAGGGGGTCGATTTGACGATCCGCCGTGGAGAGGTGCATGCCGTGATGGGGCCCAACGGCGCCGGCAAGAGCACGCTCGGTGCCGTGCTGGCAGGACGTCCCGACCTCAACGTGACCGAAGGCTCCGTGCTTTTCCAGGGGAAAGACCTTCTTGCCATGAGCCCGGAGGAGCGCTCATGGGCCGGTGTTTTCCTGAGTTTCCAGTATCCGGTGGAGATCCCCGGGGTGAGCATCACCAATTTCATGAAGGCTGCGGTCAACGCACGCCGCAAGGCGCAGGGGCTGCCGGAGCTCAAGCCGGGCGAGTTTCTGACTCTGCTCCGGGAGAGTATGAACTTCGTCAAGATGAAGCCCGAGTTCGCGCGTCGCGAGGTCAATGTGGGCTTCTCCGGAGGTGAGAAGAAGCGCGATGAGATCTTTCAGATGTCGATGCTCTCTCCGGTGCTGAGCATACTTGACGAGACTGATTCGGGGCTGGATGTGGACGCCCTTCGCATCGTGGCAGAGGGGGTGAATGCTCTGCGCACCGCCGATACATCATATATAGTCATCACGCACTATCACCGCTTGCTTGAGTATATCGTCCCGGATGTCGTGCATGTCCTCAAGGACGGGCGTATCGTGGAGACTGCCGGCAAGGAACTGGTGGACAGGATAGAAAAAGAAGGTTACGAGAGCATCAATGGATAAAGTTGTCCTTATAGGCCGGGATGAGGTTCCCGGGCAAATCCGTCTTGCCGCAGGGGAGTCGCTCCGCCTTACGCTCATCGCGCTGCCCGGCACATCGGAAGACGTGTCGATGGAGGTGGACATAGACGGTGAAGGCTGCGAGGTGGATATCGCGGGTCTGTATCTGTGTCGCGCAGACGAGCGGCTTTCCGTCAATGTACTTGTGCGCCACAACAGCGGCGGCAGCATATCGCGGCAGAACTTCAAGGGCATAGCCGGAGGAAATTCCCGTGCCGCGTTCGACGGGCTCATCTATGTGGCTTCGGGAGCACAGAAGACAAAGGCATATCAGGAGAACCATACCATACTTCTCTCCGACACGGCCAAGGTCGAGTCGAGGCCGCAGCTCGAGATATACGCAGATGACGTGGAATGCTCGCACGGCTGCACCTCCGGATTTCTCAATCTGGAAGAGCAGTTCTATATGCGTTCCAGAGGCATTCCGGAGGAAGAAGCCAGACATCTGCAGATGATAGCTTTCCTCGCTCCGATCGTCTCCCGTCTGCCGGAAGATCTTGCAAGTCAAGTATATGACAGTATATCCTGATGTCAAGATAAATCTCGGACTGCATGTGCTGCGGCGCCGTCCGGACGGTTATCACGATCTGGAGACGCTTTTCGTGCCGTTCCGCGGAATGGGGGACAGGATAGACATAGAGGAGTCGGAGAGCCCGTCCATGGAGCTTGTCGGGGGAGATTGGGATCCCAAGACAGACCTTTCCTGGCGTGCGGCTCTCTTGCTGACGGAGGAGTTCGGACTTCCGCCGCTGCGTATTGTCCTGCACAAATCGGCTCCGGTGGGGGCAGGTCTCGGGGGAGGTTCGTCGGACGCCGCATTCACGCTCAAGGCTCTCAATTCCATGTTCTCCCTTGGGCTTGATGAGACCGGCCTGGCCTCCCGTGCGGCGATGCTTGGCTCGGACTGCCCGTTCTTCATATATGACCGTCCGATGTTCGGGGAGGGCAGGGGGGAGAAGCTGACTCCGTATGAACTGGATCTCTCATCTTATGAAATCCGCGTCGAGGTGCCTGAAGAAGTGTCTGTCAGCACAAAGGAGGCATATTCGGGGCTTGTGCTTGACCGTTCGTCAGCGCGCCAGCCACTTCGTGAAGTTCTTTCCCTTCCTGTCGAAGAGTGGAAAGGCGCTCTCCGCAATGATTTCGAGCCGTCGGTCTTCGCATCTCATCCGCAGATAGCCGCGCTCAAGGAGCGCTTCTACGCTGAAGGTGCCGTCTACGCCTCCATGTCCGGCTCAGGCTCCGCGGTCTTCGCCCTTTTCAGAAAATAGTTATATTCGCAATATAAAGTAAATATAAAGTAA
>CAKUYG010000213.1 GCA_934702165.1 uncultured Bacteroidales bacterium
ACATCAATGTGGCTGGAGTGAAAGAAAGCATAGGCTCTCTCGACGCTGCCATTGAATACTACAAGACGGAGACTTCACCGCAAAGGAAGTATGGCTACCTGAAGGATGTAAGACGCATCCTTAGGAACATCGCCCTGACGACATTCAGAAATGTGATTGACCTTAAACGCAACATCGACAGCACCTACAAGAATGAGCCCAACTATCGTGTCAAGAAACTCAAGCTGAGCAATCTTGATGGCAAGCGCATGGCGGTGGCCGAGCTCATCAAACAGACGGAACGCTACCTGTCTGAGAATCAGCAGGGCTTTTTCGCGACGGCTATGGATGTAGGATTGAAAAAGACCGTAAGTGATGTGAGGTTGCAGAGGGTTTCTAGAGAGATGGGCGACATCTGCGGTTTTGGTTCCGATGTTGACAAAATCATCAGGGAAATCAACTACGACTTCAAAGAGAAGAATTTCGTTGGAGCCATAAGAAGCATAGAAATCCGAAGCACGGATTCCGCTGACAGAATGGTGCAGTTGCTGCTTAAGATAAAGGAGTTTACCGATGAGAACAGTTTCAGCTTAGGTGGATTGAATCTTTTCAGCGATGAGAAAGGTCGGGACTCAGTAAATCGCGAGGCCGTTGGATACCTTAGCGACTTCATGGCTTCTCTCAACGAGTTCCAGTCCCGTACTTGTCTGACCCTGTCCGATACTTTCCAGCTTCAATTCCGTGTTGTTGAGAATGACAACGATACCGGATGGGTAGAGAAGATTGCCAATGTCGGATCCGACGGTACGGACATTCTGGTAAAGGCTATGGTTAACATAATGCTGATCAATGTCTTCAAAGAAAAGGTCTCCAGAAAATTCGGAGAATTCCGGATCCACTGCATGATGGATGAAATCGGAAAACTCCACCCTAACAACGTAAAGGGCATACTGGATTTTGCCAACAGCAGGAACATTCTGTTGATCAACTCTTCACCGACCACGTACAATGTGTCTGTTTACAAGTACACCTACCTTCTAAGCAAGGACAAGAACGCCAAGACCATTGTTTATCCATTGATTTCCAAACGTGAAGCAGCGATTTCCAGGACGAATGATAGTCAAGGTGCCTCAGTGGAATGAAAAAAACACATTATGACATACTGGTCGCGCTATCGGAGGAGAAGTCCGTCTGCGGATCCCGATTTGACAGTGAACTGCTCAGACAACTGAGCTCCGAGCAGCTGATAACAACTATCCGGCATGGAAGCCGGGTGTCCTACCGGGCAATGGATCCTTCAGCGATCGGCCGTGTCTTTCCTCTGGCCGACCCGTCGATAATGCGTTCCAGGGCTGAACTGGTCACTGCTTACGGAGACTCTAAAGTTGTCGCGACACGCTCGTGCCCGGGCTTTCCAGTCAATGTGATCAGCCCGCTGCAAGTCATTATTGGAGATCATATGCTCTCGTTGAATCCTACGCCAGGAACTTTTACGTTCATCTCGGATTGGGAAAACTTCAAGATCCCTCCGGAAGTGTTTGTGATCGGTGTCGAGAACATGGAGAATTTCCGTTTCGTGGAAAAGCAGGCCTATCTGTTCGAGTACTTGATGGCACCTCTGCTCTTTGTCAGCCGCTATCCTCAGTCCGGAGACTTGGTTCGTTGGCTGAAGGGAATCACCAACAGTTACATTCACTTCGGAGATTTGGATTTGGCCGGAATAAATATTTTCTTGACAGAGTTCAGGAATCCCTTAGCAGACACCCAAGGAAAGCGTACAGAGTTTTTTATTCCGACAGATGTCCAATTGCGCCTCTCACACGGTTCCCGCGAACGATATGACGCACAGATCGCCCGATTCGGCAATCTGCATTCCGATGACCCGCGCCTTGAGTACTTGATCTCTCTCATACACCGGTTCCGTCGCGGCTATGACCAGGAGGGATTCATACGTGGGATATGAGGCGAATCAAGTTTCTGTTCGCCGCATATTCAGCGTAAAGTTTAACTTCCGATTCCGCTCAGTCCGTAGGGGTAAGTCTTTAGGCATCGAAGCGGATGCGGAAAGACGAATGTCTTGCCGGGCGTTTACGCTCTACAAATCTTCCCCGTTGGCTTGATTGTGGAGATTGTCGTAGTAGAGACCAATTTGATATTGGCCATAATGTTCGTGAATCATAAACCATACTTCTCCATCGGCAAGTTCCCTCATCCCGTCCATGAAGGTGGCCAGAAAGCGGATTTGTCTTTCACTGTCAAGTTCTGAATTTTCTGTTGGCCCCAGTCCCATAGATTGAGTATCAGACATCATCTGTTCTAGCATCGCTTTGCGTTGATTTTCAGGAAGGGATATCGCTTTCTCTGCATATTCCTTGAGAGAAGCAAGTTGTTCTTTTGTGAAGAAGTCCGAGAATTTATCGAACAAAGCATTCATAAATGAGATTGGATCTCTATCGGGGTTGAAATAACTGAAACTTGCCTGATAACGTTTATTATTGAAGGAAATTTCGTAGGAGATGTCGTCATTTTCTGGTATTTCCACATTATATGCTAGATCCAGATATTTACTGTTCTTTTCTAATTGGTCTAGCAGACGATTGTACTCTATACGGATATTTTCTTCGGAAGTCGCTGGAAATGCCACATATACCCTATCTACAAGGTTATGGTTAGTATGAATATATACATCGACCGGTTTCCCGTTGAATTGCCCTTTATAACTCTCATATAATGAGTTGTATGCAAAGCCTTTGCTCTTTAGTTTTGTGGCAAACTGAGTTTCCGTTCCATCTATAGGAATCCCCAGGAATTTGAGCGCACCATTACTTTGTCCGAAGCAGACCGAAGTAATGAGAACTACAAGTGTAATTAAGAGTGTTTTCTTCATAACTGCTTATTTATGTGGTTATAATATCTATTATTTCTCACTTACCGTACTGTAGTCGGAAGAATTCTTTCTGCCGCTCGATTTCTGTGCGGAGTTCTTCTTCTGTCGGCATATAAAGCATATAT
>CAKUYG010000214.1 GCA_934702165.1 uncultured Bacteroidales bacterium
GGTGTAATGCTGGCGGCAGCGGCCTCTCTGGCACTGGTTCTGACATTACGGCCACATCAGGAGAACTGTGAGTTCAACGGGATTGAAATCGCCGAAGGAATTCAGCAGATCATGAACCTTGACACGGACAACGTCAAGTCGGTCACGGCCACTCCGGAAGGGGGACGCATTATCCTGACGGCTGAAATGAATGACGGTGGACGTTGCTCCTATGTGATGAGCCGGGACGGTGGCGCGGTGTCCATCACGGCAATGAAATAAGAAATTATGCTGGTGCGGCGGCATGATAAGAAGCGCGCTTTATCATGTGCCAAGACAGAAACAACTTAAAAATCAAATGACTATGCTAACAATGTTTTTGAGCGCGGTATGCGCATTGGGCATCAATGCCGCAATGGTGGCGGCACCGGCCGATACAATCGACAGGTACATCATCAACGGGCAGCTGATAGAGAAGTTCGACGGCAGCCAGCTTGTCGGCAAGACGGTAAGCGACTACAAGATCACTCTCGCCAAGGGAAATTCCGGTGAAGCAGTCGTGCGGATGCATGTTATCGGGACTGACGGAAAGAAGGTGAAGGAAATCAAATCCGCCACCGTGGTTGAGGGAGTGCATCCTGAAGATGTAGAGGTTAATGTCAACGGAAAAACGTACAACAGTTCCAATTCTACGGTGCTCCTCACATCAGCGGTCTACATCATCGACGGCAAGAAGTGTGACAAGGAGGCCTTGACCAAGATCAAGCCGGACTCCATCGCTTCGATGACGGTCTACAAGCCGGGCAGCAAGGAAGCCAAGAAACTTTCCGGCGAGGACGATGTCACTGTCATCGAGGTCGTGACCAAATAGTTTTGTCCGGCACTCGCTTTTTCTGCCTGAGGCCCTGTGGCTTCAGGCAGTTTTTCGTCTCAGTGAGAGTCATTTTTGACTTTTGCCAAGATCCGGCAGCCACAGGGCGATGATGCCGATGAGGGGGAGCAGGCTGCTGATGCGGAAGATGAACTCGATGCTGGTCCGGTCCGCGAGCCAGCCGAAAAACGCCGAGCCGAGCCCGCCGATGCCGAACATCAGCCCGAAGAACACCCCGGAGATCATGCCCACCCTGTCCGGAAGGAGTTCGGTGGCGTAGACGATTATTGACGGGAATGCCGAGGCGATGATGAACCCCGTTATGGCCGCCATGATGACGGTCCATCCGAGGCTGAGATGCGGCATTGCCAGGGCGAAAGGAGCGGCCCCGAGTATGGAGATGAGTATGATGCGTTTGCGTCCGAACCTGTCGCCGAGCGCCCCTCCTATGACTGTCCCTGCGGCGAAGGCGGCCAGATAGGCGAAGAGGCAGAGCTGCGATGACTTGACATCCAGGGCGAATTTGTCCATAAGGAAAAATGTGAAGTAACTGGTCATCGAAGCTGAGAAGAAGTACTTGGAGAACAGCAGGATGACAAGTATCACAAGGGCCCTGCGGATGAGGCTGGCGGGAAGCGGCCGTTCCTGGCGGGCAGTTTTTTCGGAACTGCGCGTGGCGGTGAGGCTGCGGCTGTACCATTTTCCGACTACAAGAAGCAGGATTGCTGCGGCTATGGCCGCCAAGGCGAACCAGCTGATTGCACCTTGTCCGTGCGGGAGCACTATCGCTGCGGCCAGAAGAGGTCCGATGGCATTGCCGCCGTTGCCCCCGACCTGGAAGATGGACTGGGCCAGGCTCTTGCGCCCGCCGGATGCCAGCTGGGCTGCGCGTGAGGCCTCCGGGTGGAAGACCGATGAGCCGAGACCTACCAGACCCACAGAGAGGAGGATCAGCGCGAGGGTGTTGCTCGTGGAAAGCAGCAGAAGTCCACAGAGGGTGAAGCACATTCCGATGGAGAGGGAGTAGGGTTTCGGGTTGCGGTCGGCATACAGTCCCGTGAAAGGCTGCAATATGGAGGATGTCATCTGGAAGACCAGGGTTATCAGACCTATCTGCGTGAACGTGAAGCCGAACTTCTCCTTGAGTATCGGATAGACAGCCGGGATGACCGACTGGATCATGTCGTTGAGTAGGTGTGATACGCTGATTATCAGCAGGATTCCGAAAGCGGTGCGGCTGGCGCTGCCTGAGGTGGCTGCGCTGGTGGTGGCGGTGTGGCAGTCTGTTTTGTTTGCGGCGGTAGCTGCTTTGTTGTCTGTCTTCATCTTTGTGTGCTCCTGCCTTAAGAAATATCTGCCCCAGTGTTACTTCCTGGGACAAGACCCCTGGCCGGCGCGCAAAGATACACCTTTCCCGGCGGATTGCAATGCGGTCGCTGTTCGTTCCTATCCCTGCTCCTGATTTCCTTTGTCCTTGCCCCGACTGCCTATGCCTCTGCCCAAAGTGCCCTTTGGCCAAATCTTCAAAAGGTTGGGGTAAAAATAGCAAAAAACATCCCTGCCTTCGGCTGGCACCTTTGCTTCCGCCCGTTCCTTGTCCCCGTCTCTGCCCCGTTCATACCACCGTCCCGTGCTCAGTTTCCGTCGCCCCGTGCGCACGAGACTGAAGAACATGTGGTGAGTTGCGGGTAAGAAAAGAGCGAATCATGCGATCCGCTCTAAATGTTTGCACAACGGAATAATCCTTATTGTGAATTGCTTCTTTTGTTCCGCAAAAATAGTAATATCAAATGGAAATACAATAAAAATTGTTAGTTTTGTGGAAACTACAACCAATTTCAGATGAAAAAAGTATTGGGACTTGACCTTGGGACGACCAGTATCGGTTGGGCATTGGTCAATCAGGCATAATCAAGCGGTGAGCATTCTTCAATAATTGCAACAGGTGTCAGGGTCAACCCCTTGACAACTGACGAGAAAGACAGCTTTGAGAAAGGTAAAGCAATAACCACCAATGCCGACCGCCGTCAAAAGCGCGGCATGCGGAGAAACCTGCAGCGTTACAAGCTCCGCCGGGAACACCTGTTGTCTGTTCTCAGGCGTGAAGGGTGGATAAGTGAGGATACTGT
>CAKUYG010000215.1 GCA_934702165.1 uncultured Bacteroidales bacterium
CGTTGTGATTTCGGGGCGTTCGGACAATCAGATCAAGAGCAGCGTGGTATCCGCGGGATATGATTCCTCCGGCAATCCGTATATTGACGTTTCCATTGGGCAAAGCGACATTGCCGCCATCGGCACGGACTATCGGCTGATGAATACCGGGGTCAGCTTTTCCATCAACTATGTGGCAGATAGTTCCACCACGCTGCTGCCTGCAAGCGCAGTTCGGGGAACGGAATCAAATCGTTACGTTTTTATCGCCCGGCAATCGCAAAACGCTTTCGGGCTGCGGATCTATCAAATTGAACAGCAGCCCGTGACGGTACTCGACGAATCCAGCGAATATGTATCTGTCGCGGATTTGGCCGATGCAAGCGCGATTGCGTATATGGAAGATCGGGCAATCTCTGAGGGTTCGGAAGTGATACCGTATGATTAAGAAGAAACGAAGATTATCCGTACCGGGAATTGTGCTGATTGTACTGAGTATTGCGCTGATTGTTCCCGCGCTGGTGCTGCTGCACAGCGTTTCCAACGATTTTCAGTATATCCTGCCTGGCGCGGCGAACGGCCAGGAGCTGCGGGCGCTTTATCAGGAAGGGGAAAAAATGCTCGAAGCCCTCTCCGAGTGGACAGATCAGGCTTCTATCTTGGGGAAAGCCCAGGGCGTGGCGCTGTCAACGGATTATTCTTCCGCATCTGCTACGCTCTATGCTGTTCCGATGGGCTACTTTGATATGCGCCATGAAACGCTGAAAGCGGGCCGATTGATCAGCGGCGGCGATATGAAGAACTGCCGGGATGTGATTCTGATTGATGAGAAATTGGCTTATCAACTGTTTCCCGGTGCGGACGCCATTGGAAAAACTGTCACAATGGGAGAAATCGAATGGACAATCGTGGGCCTTCTTCAAAACGTGCCGCGGTTCGGGGAAACAAGCGAATGGACGGTGTATGTTCCGATCTTGGCGTCCTTTGAACACGGCCCTCCCATGCAGACGCTGGAAATGAACCTGCGCTGCAAAAGCCGTGATACCCCATCCGCGATCCTGAAAAATGAACTGATGAATGGACGTTCAGATGGCAGCTTCTATGAACTATCCAAAGAAAAGACCGCCGCCCTGATGCCCCTGCGCTGGCTCCTGGTAATCCTGGGCAGCACGTTCATTCGCTGGCTGGTTCATTGCCTGACTGGGTATGCTCAAAATCAGATTCATGCGTATCGGGAAATGCTGGCAGTAAAGTATGCAAAGCAGCTGATGGGATGGCTCATGTTCCGGGGCATGATCCTGCTCCTGGGATTTCTGATCGTCGCAGGAGTCACCTACGGCGTGCTGTCGCTGATCATGCAGGCAGCGTTGGCGTTCCCTGATTGGATTCCAGAAAAGCCGGTCAGCATCGCTTCCTATATCAGCCGCTTTTGGTCGCTCCACAGAAGCACGGCAGCTTCGATCCGGCTTTGCAGCCAGGAAAGCAGCGTCATCGCGCTGGCCGCGTGGCTGATCCGCTGGGGATGCTTCCTGCTGCTTGCCGGATGTTGCGCGGAAATGCTTTCTAAAAGATTGATACCTGATTCCAAATAAAACAACACAGGGAGGAAAAGAACGTGAAGAAAATTTTTGCTTTGCTGCTGGCGCTGGGGATGCTCCTGTCCGCAAGGGCTGCATACGGAGAAACGATGCCCATCGAGGGCAAGGTGGTATCGACACAGAGTTACCCCATCATCAGTCAAGCCAAGGGCACCATTGAGCAGATCAACTATTCTGTGGGGGATCGTGTCAGCGCAAATGACTGCATTGCGACGATTACCACCACCAAGGTGTTCGCGCCGGTCACGGGCACGGTCTATATGTGGGGCAGCGATGGCGATAACATCAGCGACCTTACCGATCAATACGGCGCTGTTGCCTACATTGAACCTTCCAACCCCTATACGATCACCACGAAGCCCCTTGACGCCAATGGAAAAGACGTGATCGTACATCCAGGGCAGAAGGTTTATCTAATTTGTATGAGCGATGGAAAGAAAACAGGCGAGGGCGTTATTACCAATGTGTCGGGCAGAGAATATACGGTGCGGGTGGAGCAGAGCAACTTTGATTCCACGGACAAAATTAGCCTTTACACCACAGCCGATCACAGAACCAGCAACCGGATTGGCCGCGGCAATTTGACCAAGGCGGAAATCGCGTCCTGTTCGGGCACCGGCTACATCGTAAAAACCCATGTCGCATCCGGCGATAAGGTCAAGAAGGGCGACCTCATGTATGAAACCATCGAGGGAGATTTTATGCCCGGCGCTGCGAATCTGAATCAACTGATCGTGCCTGAAAACGGCGTAGTCGAATCGTTCAGCGTATCGCGGGGACAGGAAATCACCGAAAAGGGCGCAGTGGCGGTGATCTATCCCGATTCCAATATGCGGATTCGCGCCCTGGCCCCTGAGAGCTCTCTGAATGAATATCGTGTAGGCGATACCGTTTATATCACCAATCAGAACGGCGACAGCAGTCAGCGTCCCATCATGGGGAAGATTGAAAAAATCTCTCAAATCCCGGAGCAGACAGAATACGCATACGATATGTACTATGCCGTCTATATCGTCATTACAGACAGCAGCACCTTGTACTATGGCATGAATGTGTTGGTCAGTACACAGAATCCGTTGACATTGGATGATGTACCCGAAGTTCCGTAAAACAATTTGAAAGAGGTGTTTCCCATGCAGTTTGTCAGTAGGATATTTCGGTATATCTGTCTTTTGTTTACTGTAAAAGAGGTTCCTCCTTCATTCCATGAACGAATTGATAATAGTGTATATTCTCACGCACTTGTAAAAAAAGCTAGCCCATATATATGCATATATATGCATAAACAATTTCATGCCATATTCTTGCCATTTCGTGCATAAGTTATTTTTTCAAAGAAAAATATGTTATCCTATATATGCTTGATCAAGCCAATCATCATGTACCCTTTGGAGAAATGGCC
>CAKUYG010000216.1 GCA_934702165.1 uncultured Bacteroidales bacterium
GCATAGCTCCGCTCCAGAAGCCCCGCATAGCGGCTGTCACCCAACATGTAAGCCTCATCCAGCATCGCCGTATGCCGCCTCAGGCGCTGTTCACCGCTAAGCCCCGGCCACAGCGGAGAACCCATCGACTCAGCCGACCACCTCTCCAGAAGCGAATCCAGAAACGACCTCCAATCAACGTGCACGGAATCCGAACCGTCCACACCATATAGATTGAGCACAATCAAGCGGAAAACAGAACGCTCCGCATCCTCATCGCCGACATAGCGCTGACGCTCATCGAGGAAACGCTCTATCACCCTCTCACTCAACGCCCTGCACTGCTCTACATAACGCTCCCCCAGCCGCTCCGAGTTGAAAGAGGCGTCCATCGCCGCATACAACAGGCGCGCAGCCTCTCCGGCATCGCAGATTTCTCCTGCCCTCTCAAGGGCAGCACTGACGAGAGACTCAAGCCTCTCCGCACTCCACGGGGCAACGTCCACTCCGCTCTCCTCAAGCCCATCAAGCGCGAGGCAGGCACGAAGCTGACACGTCAACATGAGACTGCCCGCCTCGGCACGGCCAAGCCACGGCCGCAACAGCGGCAACATCTTCTCCAACTCTTCCCTTTTCATATCTTCTCCACGTCACATTTCAGCACGACCGCCGTCGCCACGGCTGCCACACCCTCTATCCGCACCACCACCCTGTTCTCGTGGCGGTCAGGCATACGCATGTATATTCCCTCTATCCCCTTGAACGGGCCGGCAAGCACGCGGACCTTGTCCCCCTTGCTGATGTCTATCCCCGCCTCAAGAAGCTTAGAGCCCCTCGTGCGCACGCAGGCCATGAAGTCCCGCATCTGCTTCTCCGGCACTGTCTGGCATGTGTCCAGACCGCCAGGGCCGCCGGCAGCAAGGAAATATCTCAGATGGGGGATGTCGCGCTTCACGCGGCGGATGTTGTTGAGGCTGTCGCGGATGAAGATGTAGTTGTGCACCAGAGCCCTGGTCTCCCAGCCGACAGCGTAGCCCGCAGCGTTGCGCTTGCGCACACGCTCCGTCGGCAGGTACGACTCCAGACCGGCCGCCTCGATCTGCTCGCGCGTCTGGATCTCGTGCTGGTAGGCCACTCGCATCACATACCAAGCCGGAGCGTCGTAATCAAGCTTCTCCATCTGCCGCTTTTCTTGTAGTCAGGGTATTCCTTGGGGACATCGAACCCGTGTATTTCATTGAGGTTCAATCACTTCCAAAACAGGCCCGGGCATTTCCCACGCCCCGGGGCACGCGTCGTCTCTTGGCAAGAGACGTCGCGTGCCGCAAAGCATTGAGGGGAAAGACAATACAGACTGGAGAACGCACCGTGAACGGAAATGAACCTTAATTTTCAATCCCAGAACGCTCCCAATTCAGTGAAAATCACTATATTTGCCGTTGCTTTGACGTCTCTTGCCAAGAGACGACGCGCACCAAATCTCTACCAGACACCCAAAGACAGCCAACATGACCACAGCCGAGAATAGCACAAGATCGTCCGTAATACGGGTTATAGCAAAATACCCATAGAATTCTATAACCTAAAACGAAAAACACCACCAGACAGCATTTTCAGTTCCAGGTTAGAGCACAAAGGCTTCAAAATTCTCTAACCCGTCAACCTACAAGAGCAATGGTCCTCTTTTCACATCCGATACATGTCTGCTTTTTACATCTGATACAACCCAACTCTTGCATTTCCAATCAGAAAATCCTATCTTTGCCGCATTCGAAATGAAAGTAGTGAATTACATATCCCTCACCCCTCGACGGGACGTCCGACTATAGGAGGCGTAGAAACCTCCCACACTTCGGAAAATTCATTGCATTACCCACCAATCAGACAGAATTTTCGCTCTCAGCAATTGCAATTGACAATCTCGGTTTGTCTTGCCGTTAGGGGGCCTATATATAATAATGGAAATAAAAGTGACCGTGGCTGACGAAAGCCACATCAAGTACGCAGAGGACATCTGCAAAGAAATCTACATATCATCGCTTGAGCGCAAGACCGGCATCGCCAACCGCACGCCTGAGTACATCTGCGAGAAGATCCGCGCCGGCAAGGCCGTGATCGCCCTGGCCATCCCGGACAAAGCCGTCACAGTCTCCGACGAAGCCGGGTCAAAGCAGGAAAGCAAAGACAAGACGGAGCAGGCAAGCGGCAGCGCGCAGCCCGACGAGAAATTCGCCGGCTTCTCCTACATCGAATCCTGGGGAGGCAAGAGCTTCGTCGCCAACTCCGGCCTCATCGTGGCCCACGAGTTCCGCGGCCTCGGCGTGGCCAAGAAGATCAAGGAGCAGACCTTCATCCTCTCCCGCCACCTCTTCCCGGACGCCAAGATATTCTCCATCACCACCGGAGCGGCAGTGATGAAGATGAACTACGAGTTCGGCTTCCGCCCGGTACCGTACACCGAGCTCACCGACGACCCCGAATTCTGGAAAGGCTGCGAGGGGTGCCGCCACTTCGACATCCTCAAAAGCCATGACTACAAGATGTGCATCTGCACCGGGCTGCTCTATGATCCCAAGGAGCACCTCGAAATCCATCACCCCGACGAATAAAAAGACACGAATATGAGCAAGAAAAAAGTTGTCGTCGCGTTCAGCGGCGGGCTGGACACCTCCTACACGGTGATGTACCTGGCCAAAGAAAAAGGATATGAAGTACATGCGGCCTGCGCCAACACGGGCGGATTCAGCCCCGAGCAGCTCCGCGCCAACGAGGAGAACGCCTACAAGCTCGGCGCCACCAAGTACGTCACCCTCGACGTCACGCAGGAATACTACGACAAGAGCCTCAAATACATGGTCTTCGGCAATGTCCTCAGGAACGGCACCTACCCGATCTCCGTGTCCTCCGAGCGCATATTCCAGGGCATCGCCATCGCACGCTACGCCAAAAGCATAGGTGCCGACGCCATAGCC
>CAKUYG010000217.1 GCA_934702165.1 uncultured Bacteroidales bacterium
GTCCGAAAGCGGGGAGCAGCGCGAGGCGGAACATTTTTTCAGACGGGGTCTAGGCCTCTCGGCGGCCCACCATGACCGGGAGCAGCTGCACAACCTCTACCACGGCCTCGCCGAAGTGTTCCAGCATGACGGACAGAAAGACTCCGCTCTAAAATACTATATCCTGTACAACGAAGCCCGGGAGGACAGCGCTGTCGGCACGGACACGGAACGGCAGCTCGGGAAAATCTGGCAGAAAGGCGCAGGCGACACGGGAAAAGACTCCAGGCCGGGAGCAGCCATAGCCGCAGCCACCATCATTGCCCTCTGCGCAGCGGCCGTACTGATGCGGCGCAAAAACAAGAACAGCAAGACAACATCTGCCAAGAAAAACGGCGTCTGCCAGGAAGAAGTCCTCTACAACCAGATCCAGGACCTCATGCAGAAAGAAAAACTGTACTGCGACAATGACCTTTCTCTTGTCAAACTCGCAGAAAGACTTGGGACAAACCGGACTTATGTCTCAAAAGTCATAAACACCTGCACCGGGACAAACTTTCTCGGCTACATAAACAGACTGCGCATAGACCGGGCGGAAGCGCTCCTTTCTGATCCGGACTACGACAAACCGCTCAAAGTGCTCTCCGACGAACTTGGCTACAACAGCCTCTCTGTCTTCTACAGGGCATTCCAGCGCCAGACAGGCGTTTCACCATCCAAATACCGGACAGAACATCGTTTTCGCAATTCGTAAAATGGACGAATTGTAAAAAAAACACGCTTGACACGGACAGAATCATTTTTTATGTTTGCGTCAAGCCGGCCATGGCATTGCCTCCCGGCGGTTTGAACTGTTAGTAGTTATCAAATCATATTGTTTATGAAAAATTGGAGTTGCTATCTTGCGCTTGCTTCGGCACTGCTTGCACTGTCGTCCTGCGCAAAAGAAAATCTCAATGACGAGCCGCAGGAGCCCGTCACCACAATCACGGCAAAAGGCCTGTCCGGCAAAATCGCCAAACTCACCGACGCTTCGGGAAAGGTCACCGAACTTGTATTCAACTCTCAAGGCATCGCCGAATACAAGTCACCGGCATCAGGACCTGTGGTCCTGACCACTCTCACCGTGGAAGAACAGGTCATCCGGATCGGGCGTCTCTCCGGTGAAGACATCACCTTCGGCTATGCCAAAGGCGACATGGCATGCCGCAACGACATCTACGGCAATATCCTTGTCGGCACCGTTGAGGAGTTTGCAGCCATCATGAAAAGACCTGACGAACTGCTCTCCGGAACATTCCTGCAGGAGGCGGACCTTTATTTCGACGGTGTCACCGACTGGAAACCAGTAGGCAAGGACTTCTACACCCCGTTCACCGGCTCATACGACGGCAACAACTACAAGATCTACAATCTTGAACTCGCACCGGTGGCGGAAAAGGGAAAGGTGGTTCAATTCACAGGGCTCTTCGGCGCCACCAAAGACGCGACAATCGCCAACGTGACGCTGGCTTCCGGCAAGGTGACCGGCTACCGCTATACTGCGGGGATAGTAGCCCGTGCGAACGGATTCGATGGGCAGATCGTCAACTGCCACAACTACGCTGAAATCTCCGGTGCGGAGACAGTCACGGGCGGCATCGTAGCCCAACTTCAGGGCTATACCGTTTCAGACTGCACCAACAACGGTAAGGTGACCGGAAACAGCGAAGTGGGAGGAATCGCCGGCACCAGCAATTCCATGAAAAACGGCCTGAGCAACTGCATCAACAACGGTGAAGTAAACGCGGAGCGCGGCATAGCAGGCGGCATCATAGGGTCAAGCATGGTACCGGTCGATGACTGCGTCAACAAAGGTACCGTGAGCGCCAACTCCTCAGTCGGGGGCATTGCCGGCTCAGTGAGTCTGGACACCCTCAAGAACTGCTACAACGAGGGCAAAGTCATCGCCAGAGTGCAGGGAGCAGGCGGGATCGCCGGATCGATCGGTGTAAGGGGAGTCCTCTTCCAATGCGCCAACAAGGGCACCGTCGGTGCCGAAAGCCAGACGGACGAGTCCGGCAAAGTATCGACACCTTCCGCGGTCGGCGGGATCTGCGGCATGTCCACGCAGGGCGGCAAGATCCTCTACTGCACCAATGAAGAAAACAGCAGAATTGAGGCCGGCAACGCGATCAGGGTTGGAGGCATAGTCGGGAACAGCCATCAGGACAATGTCGAGCACTGCGTCAACTACGCCCCGATCTCATCCGAAGGGGAGTGCGTAGGAGGCATCGCAGGCTTCACCTACGGACTTCTGGAATTCTGTGAGAACAGGGCGGACATCAACGGACCTAAGTTCGTCGGCGGCGTGGCCGGCTTCACGGAACAGAGGTACGGCAAGGTACGCGGCTGCGTCAACTATGGTAAGGTCACCGGCAAGGGAGAGTTCACCGGAGGTGTGACCGGCGTTGCATGGGGTTCTGTGTCCGCTTCTGTCAATCTCGCTTCAGTCGAGGGTGCCACCTACACCGGAGGAGTCTGCGGCGCTGTAGCCGGTCCGTTCAGCTATATGGTCGCATCCTACAACAAAGGTGGAGTCAAGGGAGTCGAGAGCGTCGGAGGCGCTGTGGGCGAAGTGCGTCAGAACGCCAAGATAGAGGCATGTTACGCTGTGGCCTCTTCCCTTGAGGGACAGACCAGTGTCGGTGGCTTCTGCGGTACAATAGACGAATATTCGCAGATCCTAGCCTCCTACTGGTCAGGCAAGGCCGCTGCTGCAATTGCTTCCGGGACAGGACGCGCCGGCACCTACATAAACTATTTCGACGACAGCACAACAGCTCCGGAAGGGGAGAACGTCAGATGGCCGTCAAGCGATGAGAACCAGGCATGGGGTGTCGGCGACGGC
>CAKUYG010000218.1 GCA_934702165.1 uncultured Bacteroidales bacterium
TGCGTCTGATATACATGGATCAGCCTATTACTGTGAGAAGATGCTGGAGTGTTATCGCAGGGAACAGGCAGAGCGGCTGTGGATTCTGGGCGATATTCTGTATCATGGACCAAGAAATGATCTGCCAAAGGAATATGCGCCGAAAAAAGTGATCGCCATGCTCAATGACATCCATACCAAGATGTTCGGCAAGCCGATGAACGTGCTCGCCACACACGGAGGGCTTGAGTGCGCCCTGCTCGGAGCCAAATACCCTCATTGGGAGATGGTGTCCATAGGACCTACCATCATGTACCCGCACTCCCCTGACGAGAAGGTCAACATTCCTTCTGTCCAGAAGACCTGGGATTTCCTCAAGGCTGTGCTCGAGGCCATCCCAGAGAAGTAAGGATGACGCAGGAACTTAAAGAACAACTCATAGACTGGGCCGAAAAATACAACGACCCAGTCTATTTTGACGAGGACCCCATAGCTTTCCCGAGAAAATTCGCCCGTGACGGCGCAAGCCTCAAGGACATCGAGATAGCCTCTGTCTTCGCGGCCCATTTCGCCTGGGGAAGAAGATCCATGATAGTGCGGGACTGCACAAGACTCTTTGATCAGATGGAATGGAAGCCTCTCGACTACGTGATGTCAGGGGACTGGCGGGACGACCCGGTCAGCGTCCACAGGACGGTCAAATGGTCCGACACAGCTGACATCTGCCGCCATCTCAAGGAGTTCTACACCACGCACGACTCCCTCGAGATACTGGACACGAAACAGATCCGCCAGACGGTCTTCGGCCAGAAAGAGGATCCTAAAGCTCCAGACAAGAAGATAAACATGATGCGTCGCTGGCTAGTGCGGAACGACGGCAAAGTGGACCTCGGACTCTGGAGACACAGCTCCCCTGCCGGCCTTCTGATACCGCTTGACGTACACGTGTATGACCAGGCCCTCGCTCTCGGACTTACCACGCGCCACAGCAAAGACCTGACAACGGCCAGGCAGATCACGGACGCTTTCCGTGAGATCTTCCCGGACGACCCCGTAAAAGGGGATTTCGCACTTTTCGGATACGGAGTAGACAATGCCTAAATTATACATACTCTCCGGATGCAACGGCTCAGGAAAGACGACAGCATCCTATACCCTGCTCCCGGATCTTCTGGACTGCAGGGAATTCGTCAATTCTGACGAGTTCGCAAAAAGCCTGTCCCCCTTTGACCCGTCTGCGGCATCCATCACCGCCAGCCGGTACATGTTGATGAAGATAAACTATCTTCTGGGACGTTATGAGGACTTCAGCATAGAGACGACCCTGGCCACGCGTTCGCTGGTCAAGATCATCGAAGAAGCCCAGTCAGTGGGCTATGAGGTGACGCTGCTGTATTTCTGGCTCAACTCTCCCGAGCTGGCCATAAGCCGTGTCCGGGACAGGGTCGCCGCAGGCGGACACAACATCCCGGACAACGTAGTGCGGCGCCGCTATGTGATGGGGCTACAGTATTTTTTCGACACATACAGGCCCATCTGCGACAACTGGATACTCGCCGACAACTCCAAATCCCCGTTCACTGTAGTGGCGGAAGGGTCGAAACAGTACTCCTATATAAAAGACAACGAAAAATATCACCTTATCTGGAACATCATACACCCAAATGAAGAATATTGACAGATTCTCCCTCTCGGAAAATGAACTCCGGCAGATAGTTGCGGAAGGTATGCGCGCTGGAGGCGACTGGTGCGACCTGTATTTCGAGGACACGGAATACGGGGATCTGCTGTTGCGCGACGGGGAGGTCACTTCCGGTGGGCACCATATAGACTACGGATGCGGTATCCGCGTCCTGAAAGGAGAAAAGACCGGCTATGCATACGCCGAGAGCACCGATTTACGCTCATTGACGACGGCAGCCGCAGCGGCCGGGGCAATAGCTTCCGGCTTGTCATCCGGCACCGACTTCAGCCCCCAGCGTCTCGGGACCGCCACCCCCGCTGCGGACAGGTATCCTATGCGGCTCGACTGGAGGAAAGCCGACACCGCTTCGCTCGTGCCTTTCCTCAAAAGGCTCGACAGCAGGATCCGCAGTCTGGACAACCGTGCCATCAAAGTGATCGCCGCCATCTCATGGTCGGTGAGCGACATCCTCATGTACAACTCCCTCGGGGAACTCACCTCTGACCGCAGACCGCTCGGAAGCATCAGCGTGCAGACGATATTCCGCCAAGGGGACAGGACGGAAAACAGCAGCGTCTCCCGAAGCCTCAGGCGAGGCGTGGAGATGATAGGCGATGATGTGCTTGAAGATCTTGCACAGAGAGCTGTCAAGGGCATGGACGAGCGCTTCGAGGCACGCAGGCCGAAAGGCGGACAGATGCCGGTGGTGATGGGAGCCGGAGCCTCCGGGATCCTGCTCCATGAGGCCATGGGACACGCCTTTGAGGCGGACTTCAACCGCAAGGGCCAGTCCATATTCTCAGACAAGATGGGCCACAGGGTCTGCCCGAAAGGCATCAACATCCTTGATGACGGCACACTTGAGGGCAACCGCGGAGCCTGCAACTACGATGATGAAGGTATACCAGGACAGAAAACATATATGGTCACGGACGGAGTACTGACTTCATATCTGCACGACCGCATAAGCGCGGCGTGGTACGGCGTGGCCCCGACAGGCAACGGCCGCAGGGAGTCGTTCCGCTACAACCCGATACCCCGCATGCGCGCGACCTACATGGAGAGCGGGGACAGGGGCGGCGTCCAGGATCTGATCGCGTCAGTACGGCACGGCATCTATGTGGACCAGTTCGCCAACGGGCAGGTCAAAATCGGAGAGGGCGACTTCACCTTCTATGTCCGCAGCGGTTTCCTGATCGAGGAC
>CAKUYG010000219.1 GCA_934702165.1 uncultured Bacteroidales bacterium
ATCTATAACACCGTACATGAGTGCAACGAACTTGCTTTCAGTCTTATCCGTCCTGGCGTGGCTTATCGCGACGTGCATCTGGCCGTGGCCGGACACATGCTTGAGAACCTCAAGTCTCTCGGGCTTGTCAGAGGTGATGTCTCCGATATGGTTGACGAGGGCATAGCCGGACTTTTCATGCCTCACGGGCTCGGACACAACATGGGGCTTGATGTCCATGACATGGAAGATCTCGGGGAGGACCTTGTGGGCTACGATGATGACCAGAGCCGCTCTCTGCAGCTCGGACTCGGCAGCCTGAGGATGGCGCGGCGTCTTGTTCCGGGCAATGTCATCACTGACGAACCGGGCATATATTTCATCCCCGCGCTCATCGCGGAATGGAAACGTGAGGGGACGGACAAAGGATTTGTGAACTACACCAGATTGGAAGAATATCTTGACTTCGGCGGCATCCGGCTTGAGGATGATGTCCTTGTGACTGTGGACGGCGCGCGCCGTCTTGGCGACAAGAGACTCCCGATAGCTGCAGATGAGGTCGAAGCCGCAATGTCAAAAAGTTAGTATATGGGATTACTCGAAGGAAAAGTCGCCCTCATCACGGGCGCTTCCCGGGGCATCGGCAAGGCCATTGCCCTGAAGTTCGCATCTGAAGGTGCGGACATCGCTTTCACCGACATCAAAGTCAATGAAGATACGGTCAAGGAGCTGTCAGATCTTGGCGTCAAAGTAAAGGCATACGCCTCCAACGCTGCCGATTTTGCTGACACACAGGCTACAGTGGAGAAGATCCATGAGGATTTCGGGCACATCGACATCCTTGTCAACAATGCCGGCATCACCCGCGACGGCCTCATGCTCCGCATGGAGGAATCTCAGTGGGATGCTGTGATCAATGTTAACCTCAAGTCGGCGTTCAACTATATCCATGCCGTCACACCGATCATGGCCCGCCAGAGGGGCGGCAGCATCATCAACATGTCGTCTGTCGTGGGAGTAAGCGGCAATGCCGGACAGTGCAACTACTCCGCTTCTAAGGCGGGGCTCATCGGACTTGCCAAGTCCATCGCCAAAGAGATGGGGCCGCGCGGCATACGCGCCAACTGCATAGCTCCGGGCTTCATAATCTCTGACATGACTGCCGCCCTCCCGGAGGAGGTGCGTGAGGCATGGGTCAAGAGCATTCCGCTTCGCCGCGGAGGCACTCCTGAGGATGTGGCCAAAGTCGCACTCTTCCTCGCGAGCGACCTCTCTTCCTATGTCAGCGGACAGGTCATCAACTGCTGCGGCGCGATGAACTGCTGATGGATCCCCGCCTGACCGGACTTGACTTGAATACTTCACTCTTGGCGCTTGCGGACATCGTCCTGCCGAGAGTGTGCGTGGTGTGCGGACGTCCGCTCCTGCTTCAGGAGAAGCATATCTGCTTGTGTTGTCTGGCGGATTTGCCTGCTTGCCGTTTCGCCGCGCAAAGTCATAATCCGATGGCAGACAGGTTCAACCGCGCCATCTCCGTTTTGTCAGATCGATGTCAGGAAAGCGATGAATATGAGCCGTATGCGTATGCTGCGGCTCTCTTTTATTATACATCGGACAACGGCTATACTCATATCACACAGGCTCTCAAGTATGAGAGGAATTTCGGTGCCGGGAAGTTTTTTGCGTCCATGCTCGGGAAGAGGCTCTCGGAGTCGGAGTTGTTTGGTGATGTGGACATGGTGGTACCCGTGCCGCTTCATTGGCTGAGGAGGTGGAAGAGGGGATATAATCAGGCCGAGGTGATAGCTGTCCAGGTGGCCATGAGTCTT
Organism: uncultured Bacteroidales bacterium; assembly: GCA_934702165.1. Classification (GTDB taxonomy): domain Bacteria; phylum Bacteroidota; class Bacteroidia; order Bacteroidales; family UBA932; genus Cryptobacteroides. The sequence goes on from CAKUYG010000219.1 coordinate 1,809, forward strand.
GGATGCAAGTGTGTGCCGGGGCTGCTGCGGCGTGTCCGAAGGACTTCCACCCAGACGCGGCTTTCCGGCGAAGAGAAGCGGAGCAATGTCTGCGGAGCATTTGCCGCTGCACGCCGTCCGGCTGTAATCCCGCGTCACATTCTTCTCGTGGACGATGTTTTCACATCCGGCTCCACGCTTGCTGCCTGCCACGCGGCTCTCCGTGAGGTCTTCGGTCCGCAGACCAGAATCTCGGCCGCCACCCTCGCCTTCGTCGGAGAGGAATGAAGACCCCCTGGCGGCTGTCGCCGCCGTCCCCTCATGGGAGCAGTTGAGGTCGCGGGCCATGTAGGTATACCGTAAACGAAAAACAGCCACCCGAAGGTGACTGATCTTTGAGCGGAAAACGGGACTCGGACCCGCGACCTCAACCTTGGCAAGGTTGCGCTCTACCAACTGAGCTATTTCCGCAATAAATCCCAAGTCTCATCGGCTTGGGATTACAAAGGTAGTCAGATTTTTTGTTTCTGCAAAAATTTCAGAACAAAAATGCTGAATTTTGGACTATTTGTTCTTCAGCACCGTCTGGCCGTTCACGCTGTCCACCTCGATGACTGAATCCTTGTGGACCTTTCCCTCGAGGATCTCCTTTGCGAGCTGGTTGACAAGCTCCCTCTGGATCAGCCTCTTGACAGGACGTGCACCGAACTCCGGGTCGTAACCGTTCTCGACCATGTCGTCTTCGAACGCCTTGGTGAAAGTCAGAGAGACATTGTCCTCCTCAAGTTTCTTGCGGAGTATCTCCATCTGGATCCTGACGATCTTGCGGATGTCCTCCTTGGTCAGAGGATCGAAGGTGACGATCTCGTCGATACGGTTGATGAATTCAGGACGCATGCGCAACTTCAGATCCTCCTCCTTGAGGTTGGAGGTCATGATGAGGATGGTGTTTTTGAAGTCCACAGTGCGGCCCTTGTTGTCCGTCAGACGCCCGTCGTCAAGCACCTGAAGCAGGATGTTGAACACATCCGGATGGGCTTTCTCGATCTCGTCAAGCAGTACTACTGAATAAGGC